>QHWL01000060.1:12109-15555 GCA_003222555.1 Acidobacteriota bacterium
GGAGCGTCCGCCGGCGTCGGAGGATTCCAGAAGGCGCTCGATTTCGGCGTTCAGCCTGGTTTCAGCGTCGATAACGAGACCTCATACAGCACCGACATGTTCGGCGAGATGCGCGCGGCATTCTTCATCCAGCGCGCGCTCGCGACGAATCGCCGGGTGAACAAGGACCCGGATGCCCCTGCGCCAGTGACCGTCCGCCAGGTCCTGCAATGCGCCACCGTCAACGGTGCGCGGTGCGCGGCCTTGCTCGACAAGTGCGGCACCTTGACGCCCGGCAAAGAGGCCGACATCGTCATGATCCGGGCCGACGGGATGAATGTTTATCCGTTGAACAACGCCCTCGGCACAGTCGTTCAGGCGGCAGATGTTGGCAACGTGGATACGGTGATCATCGGAGGCGCGATTCGGAAGCGTCGGGGCGCGTTGGTCGGTGTCGATATGCAACGGTTCCGGCAGCTTGTCGACGAGTCGCGCAGCTACCTCTTCGGCAAGGCGAACTACACGCTCGACATCCTGTCCTAGCTGCGACCGCGCGGCTGCAAACCGCCTCCGTCAGAGACCTGCGGCGTGCGCCTTTGCCGCTTGGCCGTTTCAACCACGATAAGGCGCACCAAGACAGGTGCTGCTTGACTCGTTCAAGGAGCCCTGTCTGGATCGACACGCGCCTGAACAGGGACTGAGTCCGATCCAATTCCGCTTAGGGCGACTCAGCGAAGATGTCGTGCGTAAAGCCTCGCTGGTCGAACAGGTACTGGCGCGACTCGAAAACCAGCTTCCGCAATTTCTTGAGACTCACGCCCACCAGCTTGCCCCGCCACTTCCTGACCTGGCCCGCAATGAAAACGGTATCGACGTTCCCGGCGTGCGCCTGCTGCACGACGGTGTCGAAGGCGTGGCCGAGCGGCATCGTATTGAGGTCCTCCGCGCGAATGAGGACGATGTCCGCCTCTTTTCCGGGCGTCAACGTGCCCACCTTGTGTAGCAGACCGGCGTTTTCCACGCCGCGTACCGTCGCGAACTCGAGGATGTCTTGCACCCTGACCGGCGCGGGCGGGTTCGGGAGGCCCTTGAAGATTCCGTTTCGTCGTACTCCACGCTGGAAAAAGAAGACCACCCGCATCTCAGTGAACATGTCGGTGCTATAGCTGGTCTCGTTGTCAACGCTCAGACCCGGCCGCATGCCGTGATCGAGCGCGCCTTGGAGCGCCGGTATCCCCTCGCTCAGCCCATATTGCGGGTCGGACCTCGGACAGACGTTGACCGTCGCACCGGCCGCGCGAATGAGCTGCCAGTTGAGGTCGGGTGTGCCGCCCATGTGGTTGAACGTGTGGCGATTGTCCAACAGCCCCAGAGCGGCCACGCCCGGTAGCAGCGTTCCACCCCCTCCCTCGGTGGTGACCCACAGGCCGAGCTGCCGGGCGAACCGCCAGTTTGCCTCGTTCACAGGGGAGAACATCCGCAGGGTCACCAGCTGGTCGTCCGAGCTGAAGTAGGTCCTCTGAATCCGAATGAGGTCCTGGGGCCACTGGTGGTCCCAGTCTCCGAACTGCGGAGCACCGGAGGCGTGGACGGCCCGGATGCCGGAATCGAACAACGCCTGAATCGCCGCGTCGGAGTGCGCGGATGTGCGCGAGTTGTGCGAGTTGTCGATGATGCAGGTGATGCCCGCATCGATGCAACCGAGCGCGGTGGCGAGATTGCCGACGTAGATGTCGTGGGGTCGGTAAAAGGGGCCGAACCCCTGATGTGTATAAGCGTTATAGTCGGCGATGGTGACGGCGTTGGGGTTGAGTCCCCGAAGCTGACCTTCCCAGGAGTGCCGGTGCGGGTCGGCGAAACCCGGGATCAGGATCATGTCCGTGGCGTCGATGCGCTGACCTTCGGCTTCGATGTTCGGCCCGACCGCGAGGATTTTCTTCCCTTCGATCAGCACGTCCCCCGTGACAAAGTTGCCGACCCGCGGGTCCATGCTGATGATCGTCCCGCCCTTGAGAAGGATACGGTGCTTGGGATCCTTCCTGGCGCGCTTGAGGCGCTCGAGCGTCTCTTCGTCGTCCTCCCGGTCCTCGGCCTCGGATGGCGCCCGCGGGAGCGCCGCGGCACCGGCCACGAGCCCCGCTCCCAGTTTGAGGAACTCCCGGCGCGAGGCAGGGTTCGTAACGTAGCCTGGCACGGGCTCACTTCCTTTGGGCAGGCTCGTACCAGGCGCTACGTAAGTCGAAGTGCGTTTTCGCATGGTCACCCCTCTGTGCGTGAAAGGGTACCGGTGAAGCCAAAAAATATAGGCCCGCCGCACTCGGGAATCTGTCGGGGATGTGGATGCGCCTGCGCGCTCTACCGCTTGGTCGTTTCAACGGCTTTTTGTTCCAGCCTGAGCTGCGCCGCTCGCGCACAACCCTGCGTCACCTGGAAATGGCGCTGGACCCAATCGGCCCCGATCTCGTAGGGATGCGCACCGCTGCCGCGGCCGGCCAGCATTCTGTTCTTGTTGACCGCATTGTCGAACTCCGAGTGGTTCGCCAGGAGGACAGTCGCGCGAGTGGCGGCAGCCCTCTCGGCCATCTTCTGCTGCGAGTCGATATAGATCTGGAAGTTCTTGATGCCCGGATCCGGCGTGTTGTTCACGAAATTGAATGCCGTGCCGCCCGAATAGGCCACGTTGACCGGCCTGCCGCGGTCTAATACGGTAAACGTGTACGACAGCGTGCCCGGCGTGTGGCCCGGGGTAAGCCAGATGGTCACGCTCGTAGTGCCGAGCGTCACCTTCATGCCGTCGGTGGCGACAATGTCGCGTTTCGGCGCCATGGTCTTGTACCGGTTCGGATACTTCGCCACCGAATCCCAGTCGGGCCCGCCCATGACGACGTGGGCGCGGTACCGAGCCTGTAGCATCTCGGCGCCCCCGATATGATCGGAATGAGCGTGGGAGATGAGGACATACTTGATGTTCTTTGGATCGAGACCGACCTTTTGCATCCCGCCCACGATCAGTTCCTCGGAGTTGTAGGGAAAGATCGTGTCGATGAGAATGATCCCCTCGCTCGTCGTCAAAGCCCACGCCGAGTGAACCTGACCGCCGACGAAGTAGAGGTTGTCGAAGACCTTCGCGGGTTCGGCGTACCAGCTTTCCCGCGCCGGCGCACTCGCCGGGTTCGTAACGTAGCCTGGCACGGGCCACCGCTTTGAGGCAACATGCACGTGCGGACGAGGGCACCGAGAAACTCGAACCCGGCCGCAGTCTTGGCAGACTGGAGCGCGGTCCGGATCTCCGCCTCAAAGTCCCTTTTGACCGAAGCCGGCTGTGCGAACAAACTGCTGGCGGTAAGCCCCACAACCACAGCAAGCGTTGCGCCGACTCCAGCGTGTCGTGATTTCACAACGTCCCCCAACGTAAGATGAGCGCCATGAATTTCTGGTTGCGGCCGATGCCGAGCGGCGAAGGCTTC
>QHWL01000024.1 GCA_003222555.1 Acidobacteriota bacterium
TACGAGGCTGTGAAACACGCAAAGGCTGCCCAACCACACGCCGGAGCCGACGGCGCCATCATCCGCTGAGCGCAGCTCGGATCGTTGGCCGCGCCCGACGATCCGTGACTGACTCCATCGCACCGGGTCGTTGGCGCGGAGGCCCGACGGTGCTGCCAGAACAGGGCTCATCTCAATCGGTTAGATGCAACCACGAAGTCACGACGACAACCCTTGGAATTTTTTCTTCGTGCTTTCGTGGCTTCGTGGCCAGAGTTCGGTCCGACGCGGTTCCTATTGCGCTCGCGCCGCACCTCGGCGCGGATCGAACGCACTGATTGTCATGCCGACGATCACGACTACCGCCGCGCCAATGAGGTTGTGCCACAGGAAGGCGATGTCGCGCGTCCCCGGCGCGAACGCGACGATGAGAACCACCGCCATTCCGGCGAGAAGCCCCCAGAAGGCGCCGCGTGCCGTCGCGCGCTCGGTGAGGATCGCGAGGATGAACACGCCAAGGAGCGATCCGTAGAAGAACGATCCGTACCGGTTCACGACCTCGATGAGCGATCCCTGGTTCGCCGAATACATCGCCACCACGCAGGCAAACAGACCCCAGAACATCGTCGCGAGCTTCGACACCAGGAGGTAATGCGTGTCGGTCGCCGCCTTGACGAAGTGCCGCCGGTAGAAATCGATAATCGTCGCCGTCGCGAGCGCGTTCAGCTCGCCGCCGCTCGCCGACATCGCCGCCGTAAAGATCGCCGCAATCATCAGCCCGACGAGCCCGATTGGCATCTGGGTCGTGATGAAAGTAGGAAACACGTAGTTGACATCGTTGTAGCGCTCGTCGCCGGTCGCCTGCCTGACGATTCCCGCTGCCCGGTCACGGATGTCCCTGACGCGGGCATCCCCGGCGAGAAACTCCTCGCGATCGTCGCGCACGGCCGCGTCGCGCCGCCCGGCGACGGCCGCATCGAACTCCTTCTCCAGCGATTCGTACTCCGCCGCGTGCGGGCTCGCCGCCACCTGCGCATCGTACGCGCGGTTGAACAGCATCGGCGGCGTCTGAAACAGGTAATACACGAAGACGAGCACGCCCGTCGTAAGGATCAGGAGTTGAAGCGGGATCTTCACGAACGCGCTCATCAGCAGCGACTGGCGGGCCTCGTCGATTGACTTCGCGGTCAGGTATCGCTGGACCTGGCTTTGATCGCATCCGAAGTACGACAGCATCAGGAACAGCCCGCCGATCATCCCCGACCAGAATGTGTAGGTCTCACGCAGATCCAGCCCGAAGTCGATGGCCTTCAGCCGGCCCGTCGCCCCGGCCAGGTGCAACGCCTGGCCGAAGGTGACGTTGTGGAGGATGCCGTAGAGGAGGATCACGACCGCGGCCGACATCCCGCCGACGACGATGAACATCTGCTTGACGTCGGTCCACGCGACCGCCTGGACGCCGCCGAGCGTCGTGTAAACGATCATGGGCACGCAGATGGCGAGGACGGTCACCGGTAAGGTCCATCCGAGAACGGCCGACATGACCACCGAAGGAGCCGCGAGCGTCACGCCGAGCGAGAAGGCGCGCCCCATCAGAAAAAGGAAGCTCGCCAACGATCGCGTCCGGACGTCGAACCGGCGCTCGAGATACTCGTAGGCGGTGTAGACGCGCGCGCGGGTGAAGAACGGCACAGCCGTCAGCGACAAGAGGATCATCGCGAGCGGCAGACCGAAGTAGAACTGGATGAACCTGAGGCCGGTGAGGTACGCCTGGCCCGTCGTGCCGACGATGGTGACGGCGCTCATCTGCGTCGCCATCACCGACAGGCCGACAGCCCACCATGGCAGCGACCGGTTCGCAAGGAAATAGCCGTCGACCTTGTCGGTACCCTTCGAGCGGCGGAGCCCGTCGTAGACGATCCACACGAGGTAGACCACGACGACAAGCCAGTCGAGTGACCGCATGAAATCAGGAGAAAAGCCGACCGAAGACAAATAGCGCGATGAGGATCGCCGCCTCGACGATGATCACCTTCACATAAGTGCCGGTCATGTCGGTGTCCCCGCCGGCCGCCACGCCGGCTCGGTGCTCGCGCGGGCCGCTGGCATTATTCACGGCTCGCGGGGCCCCAACATTTTGCAAGGCGCTGGGGCCCCACCCCCAGCGCTCTGGGCTCAAGGCTGTTGCTCGCCCGCGCTAGGTGCTCAGCGCCTGCGGCCGCTGTCGAGCGCGAACGCGCGAGACAGCAGCGGTCGGGGCTGGGGCCCCGACCGCACTGGAAGAAGACTCGCTGCTCGCGCGGGCCGCGGGCGCTCACAGGGCGGCGCTCCGTCCACCACTTCTGATCGTCGTCGAGCTGGCCGCGCGAGGCCGCCGCCGCGCGTGTCGTCTGCTCAGGCGCTGGACCGCCGGGAGTGCGCCGCACGTTGACGAAGTGCCGCGGGCTCAGAATCTCGGCGAGTGCCTCTTCGGAGTACGCGAGCGGTGCGCCGAGCAACTCGTTCGACGCGTCAGCCAGAAGCGTTGAGAGGGGGCCGCGTGGATCCCGCTCGCGCGCTGCAATCAGGCGGGCGGTTATGGCGTGCGCCGTCCGAAACGGCAACTGGTGATCGCGCACCAGCGTGTCCGCCAGCTCCGTCAATGTCGTCCACCCGTCGGCGGCGCGCGCCTCGAGCCTGTCCCCGTCGAACTCGGCGGACGCCATCGCCGCTGCGACGAGCTTCACCGCCCGCGTCGCGTCGCGGAACGTGGAAAAGACGAGCGGCTGCACGTCGTCTTCGGTGTCGACGATGTCACCGAACGGCGTGTTGTGGACGCTGGTGAAAACTGCCTGGGCCTGACCGAGCGCTTTGCTCCCGATGGCGCGGGCGTGCTCGATGGCGACCGGGTTGCGCTTCTGGGGCATGATGCTGCTCGACTGCACGAAGCCGTCACCGAACCGCACGTAGCCGAACTCCGACGTGCCCCACAGCAGCAAATCCTGGACGAAGCGGCCGAGCCCCGCCAGGAGCACTGACGTCGCCGAGGTACTCTCGAGCAGATAATCGACGGTCGCGATGCTGCCGTAGGTGTTGCCGGTCGGCCCGCAGAAACCGAGCAGGTCCGACGTGAGGTGACGATCGATTGGAAACCCGGTGCCGGTAATCGCGCACGCGCCGAGCGGGTTGCGATTGGTCCGCTCGTAGGCGCCTTCGAGCCGCGGGGCATCGCGCTCGAGCTGCTCGACGACCGCGAGCATGTAATGGGCGACGGTGGTCGGCTGCGCCCGCTGGGTGTGCGTGTGAACGGCGAACACGGTTTCCAGGTGGCGATCCACGATGTCGAGCAGCGCGCGGCGCAGCTCGAAGCTCGCGGCGAGAAGCCCGAGGATGAACTCGCGCTGCCGCATCCGGTACATCGTCATGTCGATGTCGTTGCGGCTCCTCGCCGTGTGCAGCCGTCCCGCCACGTTTTCGCCGGACGCCGCGACGATCAGACGTTCGACGTAATAAAACAGATCCTCGCAGGCAGGATCGTACTTCGTGCGGCGAACCTCGTCCTGCGACAGCGTGTCGAGTGCCACGCGCAGCGTGTGAGCGTCGTCGGGCGAGACGATGCGCTGCGAAGCCAGCATCACCAGGTGCGCGTAATGAATCGCGATCAACGGTGACAGGAACAGCTCCTTCGCGTCCTCGAAATTCTCGTTGAGGACGTAGGTGACGTACTCGGGCGCAAACCTCATTGCTCTCGGAGTATATCAAGGGGTCGGGATTCGGGATTTGGGATTCGGGATTCGGCGCATCGCAAGACTGGTCGGGTGCTTAGACGGGGCACTACGAGGCGCACCCCGAATCCCAAATCCCGAGTCCCAAATCCCGGTTCCATGAACGTTCCAGACCTATAATTTCAGTTGATGAAGCAGCTGCTCCGCCTCGTCTTCTTCGCCTTGCTCGTCGTGTCCTCACGGCTGTTCGCACAGTCGGGCCCGTTCGACGCGCGCGCCCTGGAGATCTTCAGAGAACTCATCGAGATCAACACAACCGACTCGGTCGGCGGCACGACGAAGGCGGCCGAAGCGATGGCGGCGCGGCTGAAGGCTGCCGGGTTCGCCGCATCGGACGTTCAGGTGCTCGGACCCGACGCGCGGAAAGGCAACCTCATTGCGCGGTATCGCGGCACCGGCGCCCGCCGGCCGGTCCTGCTCCTGGCGCACCTGGATGTCGTCGAAGCGAAGCGCGAAGACTGGTCGTTCGATCCTTTCGTCTTCCTCGAAAAGGACGGCTACTTCTACGGCCGGGGCACGAGTGACGACAAGGCCATGGCGTCGCATCTGACGGCGAACCTGATCCGGCTGAAGCAGGAAGGCTTCAAACCCGATCGAGATCTGGTTCTGGCCCTGACCGCCGACGAGGAAGGCGGCAACTTCAACGGTGTCGAATGGCTGGTGAAAACCCATCGCCATCTCATCGATGCCGGACTGGCCATCAACGAGGGCGGCTCGGGTCAGATGAAGGCCGGCAAGTATTTGATCAACGAAGTCCAGGCGAGCGAGAAAGTCTATCAGGACTTTCGCCTCGAGGCGAAGAATCCCGGCGGACACAGTTCGCGTCCGCCGAAGGACAACGCGATCGACCACCTCGCCAACGGGCTGGCGCGTCTTGGCAGGTACGACTTTCGCGTCAACATGAACGAGATCACGCGCGCGTACTTCGAGCGGATGGCCGGCATGCAGGCCGATGCGAAACTGGCGGCCGACATGCGCGCCGTCGCGCGGGCGACACCCGATCGGCAGGCTGTGGCGCGTCTAGCCGCCGCGTC
This sequence comes from Acidobacteriota bacterium, assembly GCA_003222555.1. Classification (GTDB taxonomy): domain Bacteria; phylum Acidobacteriota; class Vicinamibacteria; order Vicinamibacterales; family CAVVIG01; genus JAHFUJ01. Next base: position 4,778 of record QHWL01000024.1, read on the forward strand.
TTCCTATTACAACGCCCTCATGCGCACGACCTGCGTCGCGACGCGCCTCGAGGGCGGGCACGCGAACAACGCGCTGCCACAAACGGCGGTAGCGAACGTCAACTGCCGCATCCTTCCAGGTGAGGCGCCGGCCGCGATCAAGCAGAAGCTCGTGGATGTTCTGGCCGATCAGAGGATCGTCGTCTCTTTCGTCGACGAGGCGAAGCCCAGCGCGCCGTCGCCGCTCACACCGGATGTCATGCACGCGATCGAATCAATTACCAAGGCGATGTGGCCGGGCGTCATCGTCGTGCCGGCCATGGGCACCGGCGCGACCGACGGCCTCTATCTCCGCAATGCGGGTATCCCGACTTACGGTGTCGAAGGGATCTTCTACGACCTCGACGACGACCGCACGCACGGCAAGGACGAGCGCATCGGTGTGAAGCAGTACTTCGAGGGACTGGAGTTCCAGTATCGGCTGATCAAAGCCCTCGCGTCGGGCGCGAATCATCCGTAGGCATGCCGGGCTGGTCGATTCACTCGCGCCGTCCACGGGGCCAACCGCGCGGCGCCATAATTGCGCGCGATCCGGACATCCTCGCATCGTTCCTCGAGGATGCCGCCCACTTTCCTGGCGGACACGCGAGCGGCCTCGTCGTGGCCACGAGCGAAACCGACATTGCCGACGCACTGCGAATGTCGTCTGCCGTGCTGCCGATTGGTGCGCAATCCTCGCTCACGGGCGGTGCGACGCCCATGGGCGACGTTCTCGTCAGCACGTCGCGTCTGAACCACATTATCGCCGTCGGCGCCGACTCGGTCCGCGTCGAGGCTGGCGTCGCACTGGCCGACCTGCTCGCCGTCCTGGAAGCAGCGGGCCGGTACTACCCGCCGGCGCCGACCTTTGCCGGCGCGTTCGTCGGGGGAATGGTCGCCACCAACGCGGCCGGCGCCGCGACCTTCAAGTACGGCACGACCCGGGACTGGGTGCTCGCGCTGACCGTCGTGTTGCCAAGCGGCGGTGTGCTCGACATCGAACGGGGCGCGACGCGTGCCCACCCCGACGGCTACTTCGACATCGTCCTGCCCGGTCGGGTCGCGCGTCTTCCGGTGCCGCGGTATCGGATGCCGCGGCTTGCGAAGCTGGCGGCGGGTTACTTCGCAGACCCGGAAATGGATCTGATCGACCTCTTCATCGGCTCGGAGGGCACGCTCGGCGTCATCATCGAAGCGACGCTTCGCGTGCTACCGCGCCGGCCGGCGATGTGCCTGGCGTTGGTGCCGTTCGCCGATCGGGACGCGGCGTTCGCCTTCGTAAGGCAGCTGCGTGACACGACTCGCAACACGTGGCGCACCGCTGACGCCCGCGGGATCGACGTGTCCGCAATCGAGCACATGGACGCGCGCTGCCTCGCGCTCCTTCGCGAAGAGGGCGTCGATCGCGCAAACGGCTTCGTCGCCCCGCAAGCCACGACGATTGCCTTGCTCGTCACGATCGAGCTGCCGCCCGGTACTCGCGCCGATCAGGCGTACGACGACATCGGGCGGGCGAGGGAGCAGGACGCGCCGGACACGCCGCTCGGCCGATTCTGCCGGTCGCTCGACGCGGCAGGGGTGCTCGACGAGGTCGAAATCGCGGTACCGGGAGATCGTGTGCGTGCCGAACAGCTCCTGGCGATCCGCGAGGGCGTGCCCGACGCTGTCAATCAACGGATCGGCCGTGCAAAACGCTCGATCGACGGACGGATCGAAAAAACAGCCGCCGATATGATTGTTCCATTCGATCGCCTCGACGAGTTTCTCGCGTTTTGCGAAGCGGGCTTTCGACGACGCGGACTCGACTCGGCGGTCTGGGGCCACATCTCCGACGGCAACCTCCATCCCAACGTGATCCCACGCTCGATGGCCGACGTCGAATCCGGGAAGGCGGCGATTCTGGAGCTCGGGCGCGAAGCGATCCGGCTGGGCGGATCGCCGCTGGCCGAACACGGCGTCGGCCGCAACGCCGTCAAGCAGAAGCTTCTCGAGGAGCTCTACGGCCGCGCCGGGGTGGACGACATGCGGCGCGTGAAACGCGCGATCGATCCGGAATGGAAGCTCGCGCCGGGCGTGGTGTTTGCGAACGACTAATTTACAATTAGGAATTGGGAATTAAGAATTCGTTGTCAATCAATTCGAGAATCAATTCTCAACTCCGAATTGTAAATTGTAAATTGCCGCGCAGCTCCTCGGACCTGCGATTCATCCGACCAGCATCGCGACACCGATCAACGCGAGACCGATCACAATCAGCCAGGGCGATAGTTTCCCGGCGAGGTTCGAGGACAGCGCCGCGCTTGGGCCGGCCGGTTCATCCATCCGGCTGAGCGCGTCGGCGACGTGCGACTGCGCGACGAATGACAGCGCCAGCGCCGTGAGCAGCAAGGCCCATCCGACCCCGAGCGCGATACGCGCTTGGAGGCTTCCACCCGCCAGGCGCGCTGAGAAGAACAAGGTGCCGAGCCAATTGCCCGCAGCCACGCCGGCCAGGAGCCGCAGCCGTCCGACCTCGCGATCCCCCGCCTGGCGCAGCAGCTCGAGCTGCAACAGCCGCTCGGCGCGCCGACGCTCGGCCTCCAGCTGCTCGCGCTCCAATTCCAGCCGGCGGCTGTCGCGATCGAACGCCTCCTGGAGCGCGGCGACAACGACACCGGCGAGGCGGGTTTCGAGCTGACCGAGCGCGCGAGTGCCGGGTACCAGCCGCTCGTCCTCTTCGCCGCCGGCGGGACCGCGGGCCGGCGAAAGCGCGAAGTCGCTGACGCCGATCACGGCCCTCAGAATGCGAAGCCAGGGAACAGGCATTTTTATTCTGCCGACGATCCGCTCAATCGGCCTTTTTCGGGCCGAGCCAACGTTCGCGAAACAGCTTCTGGGCGGACGTCAGGCCGCCCCCGGCCGATTCGACGGGCACGACTTCCAGGTGCGGATCCTCGGCAAGCGCGACGATGCCCGTTTTTCTCGCCCCCGTGCGATCCACGAAGATCACCGGCACGCGATCGCGCGGCTTGTGCCGGCGGATAATCGCGTCCACTTCGTCGGTGGAACCCGCCCGTTCGCCGTCGATCTCGCGCAGCTCGTCATCCTGCTCGAGCCCGGCGTTGTATGCCGGAGAGTTGAGTGGTACCAGCGTCGCGATGTGCGTCGCTCCGCTGCGAGCTTCGAGCTGCAAATCGCCCCACCACGCCTGTCCCGCCCGACGCTTTCTCAGGACCAGACCGGCCCGCATCAGCAGGCGCGTGTAATCGGCGATGTCGCGCCCCTGAATGTAGCGTGCGAAGAAATCGCGCGCGAAGGCACGGTCGCCGCTGACTTCCGCCAGCCGATCCTCGGCGTCACCGATGGTGTACGGGCGATCGACGTACCCTTCGTGCGTGCCGCCCGGCTTCCCATGCACGCGCCACATCGCGCGCATGTAGTCGTCCAGTGTGACCCGGCCCTCGGATCGATCGCGCAGCGTGAGATCGAGCGCGAGAGCGATGGCGCCGCCAAATGGGTAGTAAGAAATCACGGTATTGGACCAGTTGGTGCGGTCGAACGGCCGGCCGCCGTCGATGAAGGGCGCCATGCGGCTCACCTCTTCGGCGGACCGCAGCGGCCGGCCAGGACCGAGGGTGACAGCCTCGACGAAATCCGCGACCGTTCGCGCGGTGCTCGGGAGCTCTTCCAGACCTGCGCGCTGCAGGACGAGCGGCCCGAAATACTGCGTGAAGCCCTCCGCAAGCCACAGCTCGCCCGACATGTTCGCGCGGTCGAAATCGAACGGCTCGAGCGAGCGCGGCCGGATGCGTTCGACATTCCAGCTGTGGAAAAACTCGTGAGCCACGGTGTCGAGCAGCCCCAGACGGTCACTGCGCAGCGACCTGGTCCCGGTCATCACGGTGCTGTTGCGGTGCTCCATGCCGTCGCCGCTCGCGTACGGCAGGTAGTCGGCGAGGAAGGTATAGCTGCCCGGCTCGTAGTCGGGATACTCGCCGTAGATGGCGCCTTCCTCCCGGACGATTCTTTCGACATCCTTCACGCACGCGTCGAGCTCCGCATCGGTGCCGCCGTGGTGCAGCGAAAACCGGAACGTACGGGAGCCGACCGAAAACTGCCGCATCACGATCGGTCCGAACTCGACCGGACTATCCATCAAGTATTGAAGGTTTGGCGCCGTGAACTCGAACGGCGTCGATCCTGGATGAAGCTGCGTCGCGATCTGCCACCGCATTCCGGCCGGCGGCTCGAATGTCAGCGTCGCCGGCCTATCGTCGAGGCCGTGGGCCCACATGATCGCCGCGGGCATATTGATGTGCGCGTGTGTCGTGTCAATCGCGAGGTACGTGCCGTCTACCCGGTCGCCATAGATTTTGTACTTCACGGTCACGCGGCCGCCGTGGTCGCTCACGTTCCATCCGGAGGGATCGGGTCTCGCGGCCGGAAGCTCTCGGCCATCGCCGGTAAATGCGTGGACGTCGTAGACGTTTTTCGCGAAGTCGTGCAGCGCGTACCGTCCGGGTGACGATCGACTCATCCGCAGCTCGAGCGGCCCGGCGCCAAGCTCGGTAAACGAG
>QHWL01000025.1:0-5709 GCA_003222555.1 Acidobacteriota bacterium
AGCCCGATGTGAGTGGGTTGGACTCCAAAAGGTCTACTTTTTGAGCGTCCTCCCTTCAACCTTTGATGATGAGAGGCCGCTAATCCGGCCTGCCGTCTTCGTGTAGCCGGCAAGTGCAACGAGTTTCACGAAAGCCGCTGGCGGCGCGTCAACCAGACGTACAGCGGTACACCGGCCCCAATCACGCCCAGACCCGCTCCGGCCGGACCTGGATCGCTATTGACGGCATTCACGACGATGGCCAGGCTGGCAAGTATGAAGATGGCCGGGGCCACCGGATAGCCCACCGCGCGAAATGGCCGGGGCGCCGACGGCTCGCGAAACCGCAGTACGAAGAGCGCGGCGACGGCCACGCCCGAAAAGAGCACCACAGCGAAGCCGGTGTATCGGGTGAGCGCGCTCGAGCCGCCAGACAGCACCAGAAAACCACTCCAGATCGCCTGCGCGACAATTGCCACCGCCGGCGTCCGATAGCGCGGATGCACGCGCGCGGCAGCGGGGAAGAACAAGCCGTCGCGCGCCATCGCGTAATACACGCGCGGTCCCGCAAACGTCATCGCGCTGATCGTCGCCGCCAAGCTGATGATCGACACCACGCCCATGATGTTGCCGGCGCGGGCTCCGAGCAACCGATCGGCAATCACGTCGAGCACGCTTCCTTGCACGCGCGCGAGCGCCTCGACCGGCAACACATATAGATAGAGCACGTTCAGCGACAGATAGACGGCGACGACCGCCGCCGTGCCGAACGCAAACGCGCGCGGCACATTGCGGCCCGGCGCGCGAAGCTCCTCCGCAATGTAACCGGCGGCATTCCAGCCCGAATAGGTGAACATCACGGGAATGAGCGCCAGCAGCCAAGCGGTCGGCGCCACCGATTCGGCCGAGGCGCGGAGGTTGGCCATCGATCCGCTGCCGATCGAAAAGCCCAGCGCGATGAACATGAGCAGCGCCGACACCTTGAGCGCGGCCAGCACGTTGCCCACGATGCGACCGGGGCGGACGCCGCGCACGTGGATCCACGCCAGCAGCGCAACCGCCGACAACGCGACGAGGGTTTGCCGTGAGACCGTCAGGGGGATCGAAGGAAGCGGCACCACAAAGAAAGGCGTGCTGTCAGCCGCGGCCGGAAAGAACCGGCCGAGGTAGAACGTGAGCACGATCGCGCTCGCCGCGATCGCGCCGGAAAAGCCGGCGATAAACGACGTCCAGCCAGTGAGAAACGCCGCGAGCCGCCCGAATGCGGCGTTCAAGTAGACATACTCGCCGCCGGCCCGCGGCCGAAGCGCCGCGAGCTCGGCGTACGCCATCGCTCCCGCAAACGCGAGCCCGCCACCCGCGAACCAGACGGCAAGAAACCACAATGGTTGCGGGACAGCGGCAGCGACCTGTGGCGGCGTGAACAGGATGCCGCCGCCGATCACGTTGGACACGATGATCGCGGCTGCGTCGAGCGGCCCGAGGCGGCGTTCGAGCGACGGGCTCAATGGAGAGGTCGCATCCCTCGACAAGCGCGGGATGCCCTGAGTGTTTCAGAGGGAAAAGGGCGCAGAGTCATCGCGATCATTACCGCGCGCCGGCAAACTCAACGCGCTCGGCCAACGCAGGTCGCCCCAGAGCCGCCGAGAGGACATAAAAGATCAACGCCACGACCAGGAGATAGTTGAATCCAATCACCAATGACAACGATTCGGCCAGGCCGCCAAGCATCGCGCCCGCGATATTCGATCCGAAGTCCACGTCCGGTCGGGCGCTTCGCCGGAATGAAACGCCGAACACGATGCCCGCAAAAAAGATCGGGACGAAGATTACTACGCAGGACGCCACCACTTTCTGCGATCCCGGCAGCGCCAGGAACGCGCTCATCGGCACCAGGATATTGACAGCCAGCGCGGCGAAGAGCAGCGCGTAGTACGGCCACAGCCTGGCCGGCTTCACCGCCAGCACGAACACGTTGCTCGCCAGAATCATCACCAAGACGGCGAAGAAGACCACCGAATTGACCACCCAGGTCGACCCGAACAACAGCGCCATGTGCACCACGCTCTTGGTCTCGAAGAGCATGAACCCCGCGCCGAGGAAGAACATCTGCCAATTCGGCCGTACGCCTGGAGCCGGGCGAAAGAGATAGACGATCGCGATCGAGAGCAATGCGAGCAGCCCGATGCTCCGCAGATTCAGCGCGGGAATGGCCCGATCGCGGAGATAGAGGAATGGCCAGTCGTCGGTCGGCACGCGGTCGATTTCCTGTGTGTCCACAAACGCCGGCGCGACCCGGTTCCAGTCCGCCCTCGTGGAAGCCGCCAACGCCGGCGGCTGGAGACCAAAGCCGTTCAGGGTTCGGTTGATTCCGGTCGTATTGTTCGCCCAGAAAGACTGTTGCGACTCGAAACGGCGGCCAATAGCGGCCAGCGCCGGCCCGTCGTGGCTGGCCAACATGAACGTAATCCTGTTCGCCTCGTCTCGTGGACCGATGACGTCGAGGTGTGGAAGCGTCATCACCAGCGGCTTCGACCCGAACGCTCGCTCAACCATACGGTCGATTCGCCCGACAATCCAGCCTTGCCGGAAGTCGTTGTACACCGCGAACACGCCTCCCGGTTTGAGCCGCGCGGCGATGTCATCGAAGGCCTGCTGAGTGAACAGGAAGCTCTCCAGACGGAGGCTGGAGTAGCCCGAATGAAGGACGAGGGAGTCGACGAGCGCGTAGATGATCAGGTCGTAATGGCCGTGGGTCTTGCGCACGAAACTGCGCCCATCGTCGATGTGAACGGTCACCCGCGGATCCTGGTACGGATGGTTCGGGTGCTCCGCGCGACCGATGTCGTAGATTGCCGGGTCGATTTCCACGGCGTCCACGGTTTTGGCGCCGTTGGCGAGCGCCGCGCCGACGTCGTTCCCCGACCCGGCGCCGATCACGAGCACGTTTTCGAACGGTCTTCCTCCCGCGTCGCGGTTCAGAAGGTGCGGGAGCTGATAGCCCGCCGCCTGCTCGTCCAGGCCCACCATGACCTGGTGCCCGATGTTGTTTGTTTCGATCCGTCTGAGCGCCGGGCTGTATTGAATCTTGTAGTACGGGGACCACAGCTGGACCTGAAGAATGGGGCCCCCCTGACACGGCGCCCAAATCGTGGGCGCGTACCCGGCCACGCCCATGAAGGCCACCACCGCAATCAATCCGCAGATCTGTAGGATGGTGCGACGTCTCAGAAAATACGTCCACAGCAGCGCCACGACCGTGAACCAGGTCATCGGCGTGGTTCGCCAGTAGGACGCCAGCGCGAAGGCGGCAATTCCCGCCAAGCTGCCGGCGATGTTGCTGATGTAGGCCGTCAGGCGATCGCGCGCCTCATTGAAGGCACGTCCCATGACTTGTCCGACTCCGACGAACGCGAGAGCGATCAGGACGAAGAACAGCGCCGCAAGCACCTCGATCGGAACGACGAACGAGGCCACGTCGCGGGCCCGGTACTCCGTGCCGAAATAGACTTGCTGTGGCGAGCCCTGTCCGCCGACGTCCACAAGGACACGACCGTAGTGGTTGTAGGCCCACAAGCTGCCGTACGCTAGCACTGACGCCGCCAGAAAAATCGGGACGACCGCGCGAGACCAGTCGCGCTGGTTCGTTGCCGCCAGACATCCAACCGACATGCCGAGGAAGGTGGCCAGCAGCACGATGTTCGTGAAGAATGTAAGAAACACGACCGTGCTTCCGAACCAGCGGATGCAGGCCAGCTCGAAGAACAACATGAGAAAGCTGACGAGGAACAAATCGGCATACGCTCGTGATGGGCGGGAGCGAAGGCTCATCAGAAACACGCGTGCTGATTGTCGCTCAAAGTAGTCGTAGACGAAATCCTCGAGCGAGGAGTGCAGGAACGCGGGCCCGAAGCCGTAGTGCTGCATCTTCCCATACGCCTGATCGGCTCCATCTTTGAAGACCCGCTCGGCCTGATCGGAGGACGCCCGACGAGCTTGGACGTGGGCGGCCAAAGACGGGTCAAACGGCGCACCGCCCGGGACGCGCAGACCAATGGCTGCCCGGAAGCAGACTTATCGTACAAAACATCAATGAAATTGCCCGCGGGCGCCGGTATGAACCTTGCCAAGAAATCTGGGGATGGATCTTGGGATGGACCTTGCGATGGACCAGGTTGAATGAGAACCGGCAGCCGGCTCTCGTCCACTCTGGTGCTTCCCGGCTGCCGAACGCGCGCTGTCTGGGCGTTCGCGCTGTTCCTCGCGGTCCAACTCGCCGACGCGGCGCAAACCGTCTACGGCATCTCACGCTTCGGACCGGCCATTGAAGCGAATCCGATCCTGTCGTTCTGCATCGCGGCCTTTGGCACGGGTGCCGCGCTGGTTGGCGCCAAGATGGTGGCTGTCGTCGGCGGGGCGGCGCTTCACGCGTGCTCCTACCATTTCATCCTTGTCGCCCTGACCGTTGCCTACGTCTTCGGAGCGGTCGTTCCCTGGGCCGTGGTTCTGAGCCCGTAGCTCCTTCGACCGTCCCACCACCGCTCCCGGCGTCCCAAGACGTCGCGGAAAGTTGCAGTAAACTTCCCGCCTGTAGTTCCCGCTCTTCATGGCTCCGCGCGTCCGATTCGCTCCATCGCCAACCGGCTACCTGCACATCGGCGGCGCTCGCACCGCGCTTTTCAACTGGCTGTTCGCGCGGCGCCTAGGCGGCGCGTTCGTGCTTCGCATCGAAGACACCGACGCGGAGCGCTCATCGTCTGACATGGTCGACGGCATCCTCGATGGCCTGCGGTGGCTCGGCCTCGATTGGGATGAGGGGCCGAAAATCGACGGGCCTTACGCGCCGTACTTCCAGTCCCAGCGGCTCGATCGTCACCGGGCGATGGCCGAGCGCCTGGTCGCCGACGAGCGCGCCTACTACTGCTATTGCACGCCGGAGGAGCTTCGGGTGAAACGTGATGCCGCCGAGCTGGGCGGCTCGGCCTGGCAATACGATCGGACGTGCTGCCGATTGAGCGCGGACGACATCGCCGCGCGCGAACGCGATCGCATGCCGCGTGCCATCCGCTTTCGCGTCCCGGCGGGCGCGATGCGGTTCGACGATCTCGTGCACGGTCCGATCGAATTCGACGGTTCCAACATCGAGGATTTCGTCATCCTGCGTTCCGACGGCCATCCGACCTATCACCTGTCGGTCGTGTCAGACGATGTCGAGATGGCGATCACGCATGTCGTGAGGGGGGACGATCACATCTCGAACACGCCCAAACAGATTCTCCTCTACGAAGCGGTCTGCGCGCCCGTTCCGCGGTTCGCGCACGTGCCGCTCATCCTCGGTCCCGACAAAAAGCGACTGAGCAAACGGCACGGCGCGACTTCGGTGATCGAGTACGCGCGGCAGGGGTATCTGCCGGAAGCGATGGTCAACTTTCTGGCGCTCCTCGGCTGGTCACCCGGCACGGACCAGGAGGTGTTCACGCGCGATGAGCTCGTCGCCGCATTTGCGCTCGAGGGGATCGGGGGTGGCAACGCCGTCTTCAATCCCGAGAAGCTGGAATGGTTCAATCAGCAATACATCGCCCGCCTGGCGCCGGTCGAGCTGGGGCGCCGGCTTCGTCCCTGGTTTGAGGCCGCCGGCTTATGGAGCGATTCGTTTCTCGACGACCGCCACGCCTGGTTTTTTGCCGTCCTGGAGCTGCTGAGGCCGCGAGCCCGCCGGCTCGGTGACTT
>QHWL01000025.1:5727-7815 GCA_003222555.1 Acidobacteriota bacterium
AATCCGGAGTCAGTCGACAAGCACCTGCGCGCACCGGACATGGGCCCGCATCTTGCCGCTCTTCAGACTGCCTTCACAGAACTGGCGACCTTCGATCCCGCGTCGACCGAGGCGGCCCTGCGGTCGGTCGCCGACGCTCGGGGTGTGAAGGCCGCTACGCTGATTCACGCCGTCCGTGTGGCGGTGACGGGACAAATGGTAAGCCCCGGGCTTTTCGAGGTGCTTGCCCTGCTGGGCCGCGAGCGGGTTGGCGCGCGCATTCGCGCCGCCAACCGGTTGTTTTCTGCATCCTCCGCCTGAGCGTCCGGCGGTTTTCCACTGCCACAACTTTCTGGCGGCGCGGACGTTGGCCGCCAAGTGCCGGCGATTTTCCACTTCTAGAGCGTTCGGGCGCCTCAGCTAAGGTCGCCGAGGAAAGCATTTTCATTAAGCTCTTTTACTGCTGAGGGTTACACGAGCACCGTGGCACATCGGTTGCACCCCAGCATTGGCGCACCGCGAAACCGGTGGACGCGATTGGGAGACCTGGGGTTATCCCCGGGCCGGGAGGGCACGGTGGCAAAAGAAGATCGCGGATTTGCTTCGATGGACCGACACAAGCAGCGCGATATAGCCAGCAAGGGTGGCAAGGCGGCACACCAAAAAGGGACGGCCCACGAGTGGACCTCTGAAGAGGCGCGCGAGGCGGGCCGCAAAGGCGGCATGGCGAGCCATCGCCGCAAGCAGGAGCAGCAGCAGAACGACGAGGGCTCGAGCGAAGCCCGGCTCAACGAGGAAATGGTCGGCAACGACCTGGGCTGACACTCGCTGGCGACGTCCCCGTTCCGGTCGTCCGCGCGTAGCGGTCGGATTCGGATATCGCTAAAACCGAATTTCTGACCGCAGCCGCGTGGGGAGTTGCACCGGGGACGTCAGCCAGCGACGCGAGACACCTTGATCATCGTACTTGTCATTACGCGAAGATTCGGCAAAATATCCCCTCCTTTGCGGGACGACCCGCGTCTTTGATCACGAAGCACACGAAGATCCGTACAGGTGATTCGTGATCTTCGTGACTTCGTGATACAAAGCTTCCAGGCTCGTGATTGAGGAAAGGGTTGTCGAGCGCCTCTATCGTCAGGCGAAGGGCGAGCGTTGGCGCGCGCCGAAGGCCGGCTTCGCTCAGGCGCTCGAGTCGAGCGCGGGGCGCGCTTTTGCCGGACGCAACCCAAATTCGCGAGAGCTCGAGCGCTACCTCGACTCGCTTCATCTCGAAGACCTCGCGATCGCCTGTGCATGCGCGGCGGGGGATGAAGAAGCATGGGAGCACTTCGTCCTCAAGCAGCGGCCGCTTCTCTATCGAGCGGCCGACGCGATCGATCCGAGTGGCGGAGCCCGTGAGCTCGCCGATTCCTTGTATGCGGATCTCTTCGGGCTGGGAGACCGGGCAGGCGTGCGGCAGTCCCTTTTCCGCTACTTCCACGGACGCAGCAGCCTCACCACATGGCTGCGCGCGGTTCTGGCGCAGAGGCACGTGGACCGGCTGCGGACAAGCCGCCGCCTGGAAGCCTTACCAGACGAGGACTCGTCCTTCGCCCTTCCGGCTCCGGCCCGGCCGATCGAACCGGAACGGGATCGCTATCTGGGATTGATTCGGAAGGCGCTGGAGGCTGCAGTGGCGAACCTGGCCGCGCGCGATCGCCTTCGGTTGGCCTGTTATTATGCGCAGGAGTTGACGCTCGCGCAGACGGGCCGGATGCTCGGTGAGCACGAGGCCACGGCATCGCGCGGGCTTGCCCGCACGCGAGCGGCGATCAGGGAAGCGTTGGAGCGGCATCTCCGCGTGGAAGTCGGGCTGACCGACGCGGAGATTGCCCGGTGTTTTGAATCCGTCACCGAGGACGCGGGTCCGCTGGATTTGCGCGAGCTGCTCGATGTCGGTTCCAGGGGTTCAAGGGACTCTGGACGCAAGAGATCCGCGTTGGATCGTTCTGAGTTCTAGAGCCGCTCTCACATGGAGGGTGCGGGGCGGCCTGTGAAGAAACCGTCAACCGCCGAGCCCGCCGAGACCGCGGAGAAGAAAACGCTAAGAACTCTCGGCGTGCTCGG
>QHWL01000025.1:7872-15072 GCA_003222555.1 Acidobacteriota bacterium
CGCGTGATCGGGACCAGTCGGTCGAGCGGTTGCTCCGACAGTCGCTTCAAACGCCCCGAAATGCCAACGTGACGGAGTCGTGTCTCGACGCCGAGACGGTGGCAGCATGGGTCGACGGCGGCTTGTCCGGCGCTGCGCTCGAGATGGCTCAGTCCCACGTCGCGGACTGCGCTCGCTGCCAGGCCCTTGTTGGGACGGTCGCACGGATCGACTCAGGGGTCCCGCTGTCGGAACCCGAACGCGCCTCGCGCCGGTGGCTCGCGTGGGTCGTGCCTCTCACTGCGGCGGCGGCCGCCATCGCGTTGTGGGTCGCTGTTCCTCGTAACAAGATTGACACCTTTGACACGCGCGATCGCGCACCGGAGGCGACGGAAGTCCAGAAACAAGCCGACGAGACGAAGGTGCAAGAACCCGCGCTGCTGGACGGCCGACTTCAGGCGCCCGCGAGCAAAACCAAAGCCGAGCGCGAGCTGCGGACGACCGACTCGGTCGGCGCGGCGAAGGACGTGGCGGACAACGATGCCGCGATCAGCAATCAGGTTGGCGCGCCGCCGGAATTGCGCAGGGACGCCACGCGACTGGAGGCCGATAGCCTCGAGAAACAGCCGGGGCCTGGAAGCGCCGTCGCCCCGTCTGCCTCTGCAGCGCCGGCGCCTCAGGCGTCACCGGCTGACGCTGCGCCACCTGCACTTGCCGAGAAATCGGTGATCTCGGCACGGTCAGCCGCGCGCGCCCAAACCGCCGACATCGAGATCGTCTCGCCCGACCCGTCGGTCCGGTGGCGCGTTGCCGGATCCGTCGTGCAGCGTTCCACCAATGGAGGTGCGCGGTGGGAAGCAGTGTCCACAGGCGTCGCAACCCCGCTCACGGCGGGCGCGGCGCCCTCGGTATCGGTTTGCTGGCTGGTCGGGCGCGGCGGGGTGGTGCTGCTTTCGACCGACGGCCGCACCTGGCGCCGAGTGGCATTTCCTGAAACGTCGGATTTGTCGGCCGTCCAGGCCACGGGCGCCCGTGCCGCGTCGGTGTCGACCGCGGACGGCCGCACCTTCAGCACGACAGACGGTGGCGTCACCTGGGCCCGCCGCCCGCTGCAAGAATTCTGAGCGGCTCCGTTCTAAGGACAGCAGGCCTCGCGCGACCGCCTTCGGCGGCGTGATCAGGCCGCAGATTCCAAGGAGCCGTCATGTTTATTAGGTTCGCGGGGCCCAACATTTATCACGGCGCCGGGGCCCCACCCCCGGCACGCCACCCCAACGTGGGTGCCACGTTGGGGACCCCGGCGCCTCGCTCGAGCCGCAGGCGCTTCTGGTTCGCGCCGCTCGTACTCGCCATAGGCGCAATTGTTCCCGCCCGACACGCTGCGTTGCCGTCGGCCGCTGCTCCCGCGGAGGCGCAGGATTTCTACACGACGACAAACGCAGATCAGGTAGAGCTGGCCCTCACCGTTTACAACTCGGACATCGCGCTCGTTCGGGACGTTCGCAACCTCCAGCTCGGACGTGGAATATCCGACCTGCATTACATGGACGTCGCCGCCACGGTGAATCCAGCGACCGTCCATTTCCGGTCGCTGAGTGCGCCGTCGCGCGTGAGGGTCCTCGAGCAGAACTACGAGTACGACCTGCTCGAGCCCGAGAAGCTCTTGCGGAAGTATGTCGGTCGGGACATCACCCTCGTGCGGACACGGTGGAATCAGAGCACGTCGCGGGAAGAAGAAGTGACTGCGCACCTGCTCAGTTACAACAACGCGCCGGTCTGGAAGGTCGGTGGCGAAATCGTGACCGGCATGCAAGCCGACCACATCAGGTTTCCCGAACTGCCCGGCAATCTGTATTCGCGGCCCACGCTCATCTGGACACTCGACAACAGCGGTGGACAGCAGCACCGCGTCGAGGCATCGTACCTGGCGGGCAAGCTTTCGTGGAACGCGGACTACGTGCTGACCGTGGCGCGCGACGACAAAGCCGCCGACATCGACGGTTGGGTGACGGTCGTCAACGGCAGCGGCACATCCTTCAAGAACGCCAAACTTCAACTGGTTGCCGGCGACCTCAACCGCGTCCGGCAGGTCATCAACAGGATGGAACTCGATGCCATGCGGAAGAGCAGCGCCGCCGCAGTGTCAGAGATGTCGCAGGAGGCATTCTCGGACTACCACCTTTACACACTCGGCCGAAAGACGACGGTGAATAACAGCGAGACCAAGCAGGTGAGCATGCTGGGCGCGACGGCCTTCCCCGTGCAGAAGCGCTACGTTGTCGAAGGGCAGGCGGTCTACTATCACAACGCTCAGCATCCGGGCGCGCCGATCAAGGGCGTCGTGCAGGTGTACTACCAGTTCAAGAACGAAGAGAAGGCTGGTCTCGGCATGCCGATGCCGGCCGGTACCGTGCGCGTGTACCAGTCGGACTCAACGGGCGGCGTGCAGTTTGTCGGCGAGGACCGGATCGATCACACGCCGAAAGACGAGGCAATCAATCTCAAGATCGGGAACGCGTTCGATGTCGTATGCGAGCGGAAGCAGACGGATTTCCAGAAAATTGCAGCCAACACCTACGAGGTGGAGTACGAGGTGACGCTGCGCAACCACAAAGCGACGCCTGTAACAATCGAGGTGAACGAACCGATTGGTGGCACCTGGCGCATGTTGCAGTCGTCGCATGAGTGGAGCAAAACCTCGGCGTGGGCCGCCCAATTCACGGTGCCGGTCAGCGCCGACGGCGCCGCGGTGCTGAAGTACAGAGTTCGCGTGACTTACTGAACAAAATCCCGGCGCCACGAAAAGCACGAAGGGACGAAATTTTCGTAGTGGCGTCCAACTTCGCGAGTCAGCCGCACCTGGGTGGAGTATAGTTGCAGGCTCGAAACAAGGAGGTGGCACATGGCGAAGTATTTGGTGATGGCCTCTTACACGGCAGAGGGGGCGAAAGGGTTGATGAAAGACGGTGGTACGAAGAGGCGCCAGGCCGCGGAACAGGCCATCAAGAGCGCGGGGGGCAAGCTCGAAGCATTCTATTTCGCGTTCGGCGAGAACGATGCCTTCGTGATCATCGATGCCGCAGATCACGCGACGGTTGCGAGCGCGTCACTGGCGATCAATGCCAGCGGCGCAGTCCATTCAAAGACGATAGTGTTGCTCACGCCCGAGGAGATCGATCAAGCGACCAAGAAGAGTACCACCTACGTTCCGCCGGGTCGCTAAGAGCGGGCGCGGCACGAACGACGCAGGCCGGACCTTATAAGGTCCGCCCTGCACCCCGCGGTCCTACCTGCGGCGACAAGAAGTACGTAGTGTCCGCCTTTAGGCGGACCGTCCGCCACTAACCCAGCGAAGACCAGTTCCCCGAGCAACCCGCGCTGAACTCTTGTACGCTCGACATGGCTATTTGACTGTCTGGTCGCCTCCGCCGGTCAGTCTCTGCTGCTGCAGAGCAGCGGCACCCATCAGTCCGCCCATACCCATCGACTCGACGGCGCTGCTCGGAATCAGCATGAGCGCGCCTTTCTCCTTCAGGCCTTCATACAGCATGTTCATCGCGCGCAGGTGGAGGGCGGTGGGGTTGTCGTGGTACGACCTGGCGGCCTCCTGGAACGAGTGCGCGATTTCCATCTCGGCCTCGCCGAGGATAATGCGCGCCTGCTTTTCACGCGCGGCCTGCGCCTCGCGCGACATGGCGTCCTGCAATGCACCAGGGATGACGATGTCACGCATCTCGACCGATGACACGGTGACACCCCAGGGGCTCGACCGCTGGTCGATGAGTTGCTGTAGCTCGTCCTCGATCCGCTCGCGGCCGCGGAGCAAATCGGTCAGCGTTGTCCGGCCGATGATGTCGCGTAGCGCGGTCTGCGCTGCCCAGCTCACGGCCTGGGGGTAGTCCTGCACTTCGAGCGCGGCCTTCTGGGCATCGTGCACCATCCAGAACAACACGGCGTCGACGTTCACCGGCACAGTGTCCGACGTCAGCGTCTGCTCGGCGGCGAAGCTGGTCGTGATCGTGCGTTGATCGATCCACGACGAGACGTTCTCGATGAACGGAACGATCCAGAACAGCCCGGGCCCGCGCAGCCCGATGAACCGGCCGAGCCGCAGGACAATCGCGCGTTCCCACTGCTGCGCGATTCGAGGCGACTGCATCAGTACGACGCCGACGACGGTCATCGCGACCAACAGAATCGGATTACCGGTCGCAATCAACCCGAAGAGGCCGAGCCCCAGCGACCCGAGCAGAATCGCGATGGCGACGACGTTCATGTGAGAGACGGTGCCGCCGGAGCTCTCAGGACGACGACCGAGGACAACGGAGACCATTTACGCTCCTCCCTTTTTCAATGTTCGCGGTGTCCGGCTTTCTCCTGGGCGTAGAACTGTTTCCTTGCGCGCGACGCCGGCGCTGTGATGCTCGCCGAGCGCCGCAATCACTTCGCCGATGGTGAAGCCCGCTCGGTCGGCGTCCGAGAGCACGCGTGTGGCGAAGGCACGCAGCCGGCGTTCGTGCTCACGCGGCGGGCGGGCCTGAACAGGCGTCGCACTGATAAACGATCCGACGCCGCGCCGCGTCTCGATGACGCCGGCCCGCTCGAGCTCCGCGTAGACGCGCGCGACGGTGTTGGCGTTGACGCGGAGGTCGACAGCGAGCTGGCGGACGGTCGGCAACTGGTCGCTCACGCGCAGGCGGCCGGTGGCGATCGCCGCCCGCAGACCGCGCTCGAGCTGGGCGTAGATCGGCGTCGGGTCGCGAGGGTCGACGGAGACGACGGTCACTTGAACGCTTATACTAGTTCATTAGTACAATAAGGTCAAGAAGAGCCGCGCCGCCGACGGGCTTGCCTTCGAAGTCAGCGGCAAGCATCGACAGGCCTGCGAACGCGGTGCTGAAGCCTCGCGCCACGCTTGCGAAGACGGCGTTAGTCGACGAGATGCACCAGCAGATTCGGCGACTGACCGGCGTTGGCCACCATACCCGGCGTCGCGCTGCTGAGGAGGGCCTGCTTCACGTCCCCCGGCGCCGCCAGCGGATGGCGCTGCAGGTGCAGCACGGCGACACCCGCGGCCAGCGGCGCCGCGTACGAATCGCCGTCGCCCGCGAAAGTCGCCGCATCCCCGGCGCTTCCCGCGCCCTCGATGCCGACGCCGGGCGCAAAAAGCGTGAGATGCGGACCATACCCGCCCTGCACGGCGGCGTCTTTCGGCGATGTCGACGCCACTTTGATGGCTTCCTCGACCCGCTGCGGGGTGTAGCCGCTAAGGTCGTCAATTCCGCCTGCGGAGAGCACGTAAACGAACCCCGCGCGGATAGATCGCCGGATCGCCTCGTCGAGCGCAGTGTCGGACGTTTGCCAGCGCGCCGGACTGATGTTGACGACGGCCGGCTTCGCGCCGTGCGAGGTGATCCAATCAATCGCACGAATAGTCGCGTTGAGATCGGTGCGCGTCGTCCCACCGCACGGCAGAATGCGCAGGGCGTGGAGACGGACGCCTGGCGCAACGCCGAATGATCGTCCACCGAGAATGCTCGCCACGTGTGTGCCGTGGCCACCCGATGGCGGCGGATCGCAATCGTCCGCGTCGGCGCGCGCGGGGTTGCCGCCGACGAAGTCGCCGATCCAATCAGCGCGCCCCTCGAACTCGCGATGGCTCTTGCGGATTCCGGTGTCGATCACGTACGCATGCACGCCGGCGCCATCCTGCACGCGGTTGAAGCGGCCATCGAGCGGTAGCGCGCGCTGGTCGATCCGATCGAGTCCCCAAGGTAGGCCGCCGGCCGCAGGCTGCACAGCCTCGCTGCGGCCGACGAGGGTGGCAGCAAGCACGCAAAGCCCGAACAGTCGAAGGTACGTGGGGTACGCAAGGTACGTAGTGTCCGGCTTCCGCCTTCGCAAGAAGCTGCCGCTCCTGCGGAAGCTTCGGCGGACCGCCGTGGCCTTGACGGAGGCGGTTAGCCGGACCGCCGGTTGTACTTGCATGATCGCTTGACTGATGTGCACATCGCGCGCCAAAGACGAGACGGCCAAAGCCGCGCTGGTTGACCCCGGTTGGGCTTTCTGTTAAACAGCCTTGCGCCAACAGCGAGATTAACATCTGTAGCAGCCCACTGAGGAGGAACACCGTATGAAAACGCTCAGACCCTGCCTGGCAGAGTTTCTTGGCACGTTCTATCTGTGTTTCGCTGGAATCGCGGCGATTCTGTGCAACACGCCCTCAGTGGGGGGCAACTCAGGACTGCTGGGAATTGCGCTGGCGCACGGACTCGCGCTCTCGGTCGCGGTCAACGTGTTCGGCGGCGAGTCGGGCGCGCACTTCAATCCCGCGGTAACCTGCGGGTTCCTCGTCACCGGCCGCATCAAGCTGAACCTCGCATTGGCCTACATCGTGGCTCAACTGCTTGGCGCGACGACGGCGGCCGGGTTCTGCCGCGCGATCTTTCCACTGGAGGCCGTCGTTGGCACTCAGCTCGGCTTGCCATTGCCAGCGCCGTGGGCCTCGACGGGTGTCGTTCTGACGACCGAATTCATCCTCACGTATTTGCTGATGACGTCGATCTTCGGCACGGCCGTCGACGATCGTGGCCGAGCCGTCAAGATCGGCGGATTTGGAATCGGCCTCACCGTCGCGTTCGACATTCTCGCAGGGGGAGCGGTAAGCGGCGCGTCGATGAATCCGGCCCGTTCGTTCGGACCGGCGCTGGAGCTGATGTACTGGCAGTGGCATTGGGCGTACTGGCTCGCCCCGATCGCGGGCGCCTGCGCGGCCGCGCTCGTGTACGAGCATGTGCTGCTGCGGCCGATGAAACCGGCGGCGAGCGAGCCGCGCGCGATGCGTGCGTGATGGAGGGCGGGGCGCGGCCGGTTCAAGTAAACTGGTGACCGCTGCTTGAAAGGGGTCGTACCCCTTTTTACTCGGATCGGGAGCCTGAAAAAGGGTACGACGTCTTTTTCGCTGGCTTTTAGCGGAGGAGCGATGAGACGAATTTTTGTAGCCTTTGCCACAGTAGCGCTAGTCACTTTTGCAGGGCTGATACTGCCTGCGCAAAGCGTCAAGACCGCCCTTCCGGCCTGCGACCCAAGCAACGGGGGCATCAAGCTCCCCAGCGGTTTCTGCGCGCTCGTCGTCGCCGAGAATCTGGGCATCGGGCGACATCTGGCCATCGCGAAGAACGGCGATATCTTCGTGGCGCTGCGCAACAAGGACGCCAACAC
>QHWL01000026.1 GCA_003222555.1 Acidobacteriota bacterium
TGTAACCAACGGTGCCGAGGACGACACCAGGTAGTGTCTCAGGCGGTGTCGTCGGCAATGCGGAAAGGTCCGCCTGAAGGCGGACACTGCCGGCGTGTACGTAGTGTCCGGCTTTAGCTGGACCGACTGGGTCCGTTTGCGTCAGCTTGGCCAGACCGAAGTCGAGAATCTTCACACGGTCGTCGCGAATGATGAAGATATTCTCTGGCTTCAGATCGCGATGAACGATTCCTTTCTCATGCGCAGCCGCGAGGCCGTGCGCGATCTCAATTGCGTACTCGACGGCTTTGCGTACAGGGAGTGCGCCGCCGTTCAGCCGTTCGCGGAGCGTGTGCCCTTCGAGCAGTTCTGAAACGATGTACGGCGACGGCCGGCCTGAGCCTGTCGAGGGGTGCTGACCAATATCATAAACAGCAAGAATGTTCGGATGGCTCAATGCGGCGGCGGCCTGCGCTTCGTGCTCGAAGCGCTGGAGACGCTCTGGGTCGCTGGACAGTCCACTGGGGAGAACTTTGAGCGCAACATCGCGGCCGAGCCGAGCATCGCGCGCGCAATACACCTCGCCCATGCCGCCTGCGCCGACAAGAGAGACGATCTCGTAAGCGCCGAGACGCACACCGGGAGCCA
The DNA here is from genome assembly GCA_003222555.1 of Acidobacteriota bacterium. Classification (GTDB taxonomy): domain Bacteria; phylum Acidobacteriota; class Vicinamibacteria; order Vicinamibacterales; family CAVVIG01; genus JAHFUJ01. The sequence goes on from QHWL01000026.1 coordinate 628, forward strand.
GGGACATAGGATGGTAGGAAGTTGTGGGGATTATAGGTGAAAATGAGGGCGAGGAGCGACGAGAATTGGGACGAACAGGAAGCATTGACGGGTGCCCAGTTAATCCGAATGCCCGTTCTGAGACCCGCCCGGGCGTCCCGGCGGAAACGAGTATGATCCCGGTCTTCACCTGTTCAAGGAGTGACTACGATGCGCACGATCGCTATTGTGATCGCGCTGCTTCTCGTCGGGGCCGGTGCCATCACCGGTGTCCGCGGCGTGGCCGCGCAGACCGCCGTTGGCTGGACGACGCTGTTCAACGGAAAGAACCTGGATAACTGGGAAAAGACCGGTAATGCCAACTGGCGCGTGGTCGACGGGGTCATCGAGGCCGACATGCCCAGAGGCTTTCTGCTCACGAAGGAGTCGTACGGCGACTTCGATCTTCGAGCGGAGATCTGGGTCACCTCCGACTCCAATGGCGGCGTGTTGTTCCGCATCACGAAACCCGAGGACCCTGGGATCGAAAACGGGTATGAGCTGAACATCAACGACAAGCGGGCCGACCAGACCGGCCGCACGGGCGCCATCGTCAACGTCGCGAAGCCGCTCGTGAAATACGACGCCGGCGGCAAATGGACGACGATCGAAATCAGCGCCAGGGGGCCGCACATCACGGCGAAGCTCAATGGGACGCTCGTCGCGGAAGCCGACGACACCAAGTACGCGCGCGGTCCCGTTTCGTTGCAAGCGGCCGGCGGTCTCGTGCGGTACCGCAACGTCCAGATTAGACCAGTCACGTAAAAGAACCGACCCGCTGAATCACGGCCACCGCGCCCCCACGACCATCCTCGGCCGCCTTCGCGCGCGGGCGCGCATGAAGCCGGGCACCGCGCGCGCGGCGAGCGCCGCTAGAACGCCCGTTCGTAGAGCTGCAGCGCGGCTCGCGGTCACAGTTTTCGGCTGCGACACGGTCAGCGTCGGATCGAGAATCGCGATCCGGAACGAGGCCTTGGGATCGCCACGATGGGTTCGATGCGTCGCCGGCGGTCGTCGACAAGACCATTTACATGCGGGGATACAAGTACCTGTACGCCCTCGCCGCGCAGTAACGCCCGGCCAGGCTTAGGGCGACGACCTCCCTATTTCGCCAAGCGCACCGCCTGTGCGGGCGTCACCTCGGCACGATGGGCCGCCTGCATGTCGGCGTGATGGACCGCCCGCATCGGCTTGACGATGAAGAAGGCGGTGACGGCAACCGCCAGATTCGCGATCGTCGCCACGACGAAGACCGCATGCCAGCCGCCGGTGTAGCTTTGCAGCCAGCTCGCCGCCGGCACCAGAAAAGCCGCGGCGCCTTTAGCGGTGTATAGCAGGCCCGCATTGGTAGCCGCGTATTTCGATCCATAGGTATCGGTGCAGGTGGCCGGAAAGAGGCTGTAGATCTCAGCCCAAGTGAAGTAAACGAGCCCTGCGGTCACGATGAAGGTCCAGGGCGAGTTGCCGATGGTGCCCAGCGCCCAGTACGCGCCNNNNGTGAACACGATCGCCATCGTGTTCTCGCGCCCGATGTGGTCGGAAACCCAGCCGAAGGTCGGCCGTGCCAACCCGTTCAGGATGTTGTCGACGATGCCGGCGACGACCAACACAGTCGAGGTGACGAACAGGAAGTTCACTGGCAGCCCTGCGACGTTGTAATCCTTTGCAATTGGCGCCACCTGCGCGGTGACGACGAGGCCGCTCGCCGCGACCAGCACGAACATGACGTAGAGAATCCAGAAGATCGGCGTCTGGAGCATCTCTCCCGGCGTGTAATCGCGCGAGCTTTGGCTGAGCCTGCGCGCCGCCTTCGGCGCCTCTCCGGGCCCGGGCGCTTTCAGGAACTGTGACAGTGCGAGAATGACCGACCCCTGGCCGATCCCGAACCAGAGGAAAGCACTCTCATAGCCATAGGTCTTGATGACGTGGATGATCGGAACCACAGTCGCCGCCGCGCCGGCGCCGAAGCCGGCCGCGGTAAGACCCGCGGCAAGGCCCCGCCGGTCGGCAAACCACTTGAGCGCGTTGCCGACGCAGGTGCCGTAGACCGCGCCAGCGCCGACGCCCGAGAGTGCCGCCGCGAAGTACAGCATCGGCAGCGATCCGGCGACCGAGTTGAGCGACCAGGCGAGCGCCACCACGATGCCGCCGAACATGACCACGAGCCGTGGACCGAAGCGATCGACAAACCAACCCTCCACAGGCACGAGCCATGTCTCCATGGCGACGAAGATCGTAAAGGCGATTTGGATATCCGTGCGGCCCCAGTGGTGCCTTGCGTCCATGGGATCCACAAAGTAGGTCCAGCCGTATTGCAGGTTGGCGATCATGACCATGCAGATGACGCCCACTAGCAGCTGAATCCAGCGGTTCACAGGTATGGCGCCGCCTTTGGACATTTCCGTGTTGGACATTCTTGAAACTCCTGGTCTCGCGCCTCGCGGGATTAACGCTGTCCGAACGGCGGGTAGTCTACCTCGAATCTACCGCCCGGGATCCAGATCTCTCATCACGACACGGAGCACCTGCCCGGCCAGTCGGGCATCGCGCTCGGAAACCGTCGCATTCGGGGCTGGCTGGCCGTCGGCATTGGTGAGATCTCGATACTTTCGCGCGGCAGGCGGCAGCCGAGCGCACCCGCCGCGGATAAGCCCTGCTTTCTCGGCGGCGGCGAGGCGCGCCTCGAACGACCATTCGGCCAAGGTCCCGGCGGGCACCTCGTGGGCGGCCAGGACACCGAGTCCCTTGTGTTCCAGCGCGTCGGTCACGATGGCCTCGAGGATGCCGCAGGAAGTGAGCAACGCCGGACCGTATTGGCCTTGCTCGAGAGCTCGCCGGCTGTCCGCGTACGCCTGCTCGACGACCGGCCGGAGCTCTGGATTGTGGACGAACTCGAACCGGCGAGGCGACGGCGCCTCCGACGAGACAGACGCGGAAGCGGCCTGGCCCATTTGAGTCAGCGAAGCGACTCCCTGGACGAGAACGTCGACAAGCCGGTCCACGATCTCGCCAATCGTCGCTTCTTCGACGACCCTGTCAGCCGTCGAGCGCATCAAGAACGCCTGGCTGTACGCGCGCGAGAGCCAATGAGCTTTGCTGCCTCCTGACAGTTGGTTGACTGCCGCCACGCAGTCCTTCTGCCAGATACGGGTAGCGGCGAGCGCCGCGCTGCTGGACGAATCGGCCGCCAGCACGCCGCGGAGCTCCCGCCCGCGACGAATCAAGCTGTTGAGATGCGGCAGATAGCTGTCGATCTGCGCTTGCGGGCTCTCGTTCATCGGTCCCGTCCACCTCACGTGCGAGGTGCCGGCGGCGGTGCAAAGTCCGCAGGCGTGCTCAGCAGGAGGGCGATCTGATCGATGTGCTCGTGCATGGCTCGCGCGGCGCCGTCGGGATCCCGCCGCCGCAGCGCCGCCACCACCGCCTCGTGTCCCTGAATGGATTGTTCTGGACGGCCTTTCTGCTTGAGCGCAGCCGTCCGTGATTCCACGAGCAGATCGTTCAGGATGGCCATGATGCTCATCACCACGCGATTGCGCGTGGACCGCGCCATCACGGCATGAAATGCCGTGTCCTCGACGATGGCCGACCGACCGGTTTTGAGCTTCCGCCGCTGGGCGTCGAGGATGCGTTGCAGATCGTCGAAATCGTCGTCGGTCACACGCGTGGCCGCGGCGCGTGCGACGGCAGGCTCGAACATCCGTCGGACGTCCAGAAGCTCGTCCTGCAGATCAGTCCGGTACATCATCACCGAGGCCAGGGGCGCGACCAGGCGGTCCACGGTCAGTTCGTGCGGAAACGTGCCTTGCCCATGTCGTGTCTCGAGCAGACCGATCATTTCCAGCATGCGCAAGGCATCGCGGATCGACCCGCGGCTCACGCCGAAGCGCTCGGCCAGGAGGCGTTCGGAGGGCAGCGGCTGGGCCGGAGGGAACGTGCGGTCCAGGATTAACATCCGAATCCTGTCGGCAACCTCCTCGGCGATGCGTGTCTTTTTGATCGGCTCGATGAGACGAGTATTATTGCCGCCGCGGGGCGCGGCGAAACGCTTGACAGTACGGCGGGCGGATGTTAGAGTCGCGTCTCTAACTGGTTCGATCACTGGGCCACTGTACCACAAGAAAGTTAGAAGTTGGAAGTCAAAAGTTAAAAGTAAGTTGCCATGATGGAGTTCACGGCCACCGGCTCTCCGCGCGTCGTCTCGTCCACGATCGAGCAATACGCCACCGGACAAGGGAGTCTGAACGCGATCGTGGTGCCCTGGGAAAGCGATCGCATGACGCTGAGCATGGCAGTCACTGCTGTCAGGGGTGAGGGGTGGGCCATCGAGCACACCAACCTGGGGACCATCAGATTGACCGACCTGGGGAACGACTTGACGCGCGTGGCCATCGCGGCTCACGACCCCAATCATGTAGAGAAACAGAAACTGGCGGCGCTCTTCGAGCGATTCGCCCAGCAGATTCAGAGCAAGTTGCAAGTCGCGCCATGACGGAACCCGCCCTAACGCCGCTCGCCGCGACTCTCACACTGCGCGTCGCGGAGGCGCGCGTCGAGGACATCGGGCATGCCGTCGCGAGGCTGGCACCGGCCGACCTGATGCGCATCGGCGCCCGGGTCGGCGACGTGCTGAAGATCACCGGCGGCACGGTCGCCGTCGCACGCGCCGAGCTGTCCGACGAGGGACGCGAGGGCATGATCCAGATCGACGGCACGGCCCGCAGCAATTGTGGCGCGGGGTTGCAGGAACAGGTGGCGGTCACTCCAATCGAGCACTCCCAGGCCGTCGCAGTGCGCTTCTCGCCGTTGTGGGTAGGGGCGGCGCCGGCCATCATCGCGCCCGACCGGATGCTCGAAGACCTGGCCGGCGTGCCGGTCATCACGGGTTGCGTGGTCCGTGTGCCGACGTTTGCCAAGGCGATCAACTTCCAAGTCATGCGGACGATTCCTTCGGGCCCGGTCGTGATCGGGAAACGCACCGACATCCGGGTGGTGGAAGGCGAGCAGACGGCGGCCCGCGCTCCCGCGGTGTCGTACGAAGATATCGGCGGGCTCGAGCGTGAAGTTGCCCGAGTGCGCGAGATCGTCGAGCTCCCGCTGAAGCACTCGCGCATCTTCGAGCGGCTGGGCATCCTCGCGCCCAAAGGTGTGTTGCTGTACGGCCCGCCGGGCACCGGTAAGACCCTGCTGGCCCGCGCTGTGGCGGCCGAGAGCCGCGTGCACTTCATTCACCTCAATGGCCCCGAGATCATGCGGAAGTTCTATGGCGAGAGTGAGGCCAAGCTCCGCGAGGTGTTCGAGGAAGCAGCGCGTCACGCGCCGGCGATCCTGTTTATCGACGAGATCGACGCCGTGGCTCCCAAACGCGCCGAAGTGGTCGGGGAGGTCGAAAAACGCGTCGTGGCGCAGCTGCTGAGCTTGATGGATGGCTTCGTGTCGCGCGGCCAGGTCATCGTCATCGGCGCCACCAATATCCCGGAGGTCCTCGACCCGGCTCTGCGACGTCCCGGGCGCTTCGATCGGGAAATCGAAATCGGTGTCCCCAATACACAGGCGCGGCTCCAGATCCTCAAGATCCACACGCGCGCCATGCCGCTCGCGCCCGACGTCAACCTCGAGGAAATCGCCGAGCATTCGCACGGCTTCGTCGGCGCCGATCTCGAAGCGCTCGGCCAGGAAGTCGGCATGATTGCCTTGCGCGGCTTCCTCTCCGCCGCGCCACTGGAGACCGACGGCGCCGCGTCTGCCGAGCTGGGGGCGCTCCAGGTGACGCGCGATGACTTCCTCGCCGGCTTGAAGGAAGTCGAACCCAGTGCGACCCGCGAGTTTTTCATCGAGAAGAGCTCGTCGACGTTTGGTGCCCTGGGCGGTCTCGACGAGGTGAAGCGATTGCTCAATGCCGTGATCGAGCATTCTCACATGCACGACGACATCTACGAGCAGGTCGGCCTGGCGCCCCCGAGGGGCATTCTGCTGGTCGGACCGTCTGGGACCGGAAAGACCGCCCTGGCGCGAGCGCTGTCGGGGGAAAAGCAGATCCCGCTCATCGCCGTCGATGGCCCGCAGCTCTATTCAAAATGGCTGGGCGAATCCGAGAGAGCGCTGCGCGAGGTGTTCAAAAAGGCGAGACGGGCGGCGCCCTGCATCCTGTTCTTCGACACGATCGATGCGGTCGCGCCGAAGTTCGGCGCCGATCAATTCGGCACCGACGTCTATCAACGGATTCTCAGCCAGCTCTTACGTGAGATCGACAACTTGCGTGACGTCAAAGGGGTGATCCTGCTGGCCGCCACCAACCGCCCCGAGCGGGTCGAGGCGGCGCTCTTGCGCAGCGGGCGGTTCGACTATATCCTTCGGTTCGCCGTACCGGACGCTGCCGATCGGGCGGCAATCTTGCGGCTCTGCTGCCGGCGGGTGCCGCTCACCGCCGACGTCGACATCGAGGAGCTCGCTGGTCGCACGGAAGGGCTCACAGGCGCCGATATCGAAAGCCTGTGCAAGAAGGCGACGCTGTTAGCCATTGCGGAATTCCAGGACGGGGCTCACCGCGCGCCATTCGTGGTCCGTCGGAGCGATTTCCTGGCCGTTCTGGAGTCCGATCGCGGCAGTCCCTGGTCGTTCGACCGTCGCGAACGCGCCGAGCCACAGCGCCTGGGGTTGGGCTCCGTCGCCTCTGAATGACAGGACGAGGGTGAACATGGCTTATACGGAACTCACCGTGTGGACGCGCGGCATCATCATGGACAAAGAGGGTCGCGACATCGTCAATTCTGTCAGCGCCGCCGCGCGAATCGAGGGCAAGTTCGCGCAGGCGATGGAAAACTACGTCGACAATCCCGATCGCACCAACGCCCCGACGCGCAAGTATTGTCGCGTGAGCGACGGCGAGATCGAAAACGCGCTCACCTACGAAAACGAGCAGCCCAACATTGTCGTCCTCGTCGAGGAGACGATGGTCAAGGGGTGGGATTACATGCGCGGGATGCCGCCGGGCGGGACGCTGGTGATTAACACGCACTATTCACCGGATTACATGATGCGTTTCGTGCCGCGGCCCGAGCGGCTCATCCAGCTTGTGTGCGTCGACGCCGCCAAGCTCGCCGACCACAAATGGCTTTATTACCGGCTGGGCGAGCTCGGCCTCGACCGCCTGTCGACGGAAGGCGCCGCAGAGCGAAACAAGGCGATCGCCCCCGACATCGCCGCTCCGCTCATCGCGGCGGTGGTCAAGACGACCGGCATCGTCAGGCACGAAACGATTGAGCCGATGATTGCGAACAAAGCGGCGTTTCGCGCAGCGCTGAACGAGCTGCAAATTCTGCCGGTGGGAAAGGCTGTGGTTTAACCAAGGACGACTAAGGACCAGGGACGGACCAAGGACTAAGAACGAAGGACTAAGGACCAAAATGTCAACCAAAGGAACACACATTCCCGATTGGCTTGCGGTGCCCTTTGCTGGCATCACGCCTGCGCCGTCGCAGGAAAAGGGCCAGGACCTCTTCCCCACCGGCAATTGGCGCGCTATCAGGCCGGTGTACCGGGACAAGATGCCGCCCTGCAACAATGCCTGCGGAACCAACGAAAAGATCCAGGGCTACCTCGATCTCGTGAAGCGCGGCAAGTACCTCGACGCGTACGCGCTCATCAAGGAAGACATGCCGTTCCCGTCGGTCACCGGGCGGGTGTGCTACCACCCGTGCGAGCAGGCGTGCAACCGCGGGCAGTACGACGAGGCCATCTCGATTCGCGCGGTCGAGCGGTTTCTCGGCGATCTCGGACAGGCGCTGCCCCGCGACGTGGTGAAGGCCGGCCCGCCCAACGGAAAGAAAGTCGCCATCGTCGGATCGGGTCCCGCCGGCCACAGCGCCGCCTATCAGCTTGCGCGCCTCGGCTACGCGGTGACCATCCTCGAGAAATCGCCGAAAGCAGGCGGACTCAATCGCGGTGGTATTCCAGATTGGGTGCTGCCGCAGCAGGTCCTCGATCGGGAAATCGAGCGCCTCGTCGAGATCGGCGTGACGATCAAGACGAACACCGAAGTCGGGAAGGACGTGACCTGGGACGATTTGAAAAAGAACTACGACGCCTGCGTCCTGGCCGTGGGCCTCATCGAGCCCAACAGCGTGCGAGCCCAAGGCGAGAACAAGGACGGCGTGATTTACGGGCTGCCGTTCCTTCGCGACATCGGCATGGGCACCTCAAAGGTCAAGCTGGGTCCTCGGGTCGCGGTCATCGGCGGCGGCAACACCGCGATCGACTGCGCGCGCGAAGCGCTCCGGCAGGGCGCTGAAGAAGTGACGATGATCACAGTGGAGGCCAATACCGACGAGATGCCGGCCGTGCCCGAAGATCTGCACGACATGATCGAGGAAGGGGTGGAGCTGTTGCACGGGCGGGCGATGACTGCCGTGCTGGGCAACGGCAAGCTCGAGGCGTTGCAACTGCATCCGGCGCGCTTCGCCGGCGCCATCAACGCCTCGCCGATCCTCATCGATCGAGAGGGTCCCGCCGAGCGCTTCGCTCTCGACAACGTCATCATCGCCATCGGACAGCACGCTTCCCTCGCTTGGTTGCCCAACGAGTTCAAGAACGAGCGCGGCACCATCAAGATCGACCGGTTCGGACGTCTCGGCAACACGAAGTTTTTTGCGGCAGGCGACGTTGTACAGCTTGGTTCGGGTCAGCCGCTGATGGTGGGATGGTGGTGAATGCCGTCGGCGACGGCAAGCGCGTCGCCTTCAATCTCGACAAGGTGCTTCGCGGGGAGCCGTTGCAGCCGCGGAGCATTCCGCTCGACGTCATCACCGATTTGAACCGGATGAACATGACGTATTTCCCGCACTTCCCCCGCGTCACGCAGTCGATGCTGGCGCCGACGAGCCGGCGCAGGACGCAGGAGGAAGTGATTCTGGCGTACTCGGAAGAGCA
>QHWL01000027.1:0-304 GCA_003222555.1 Acidobacteriota bacterium
TATGGTCCTGAATATCCCACGCTGCCGTGTTGAGTACCTGCCAAACACCTTGCAAATTGGGTCTACCGTCAGCGGTACGTGGCAGAGCAGAGGCTGGAAGGCTTGTCGGTGTGACCTGACCGGCGGTGGGCGTTGCTGCCAGCGACAACACACCCACCAGCGTCATCGGACCCATGAACCGTTGCGCGTGGTTCGGTGAAGGATAGGCCAAGCGGCTGCCCGTTTCAGGTCGACGCCGACCTGGCATCATGCCCGATGTTACTTCGGGGGCGTAATCCCTGGGTAAAACTTGTATCCAAGACTA
>QHWL01000027.1:475-7666 GCA_003222555.1 Acidobacteriota bacterium
GCGTGAGGCGTTCGACCACATGCAGGGCGTCGCTACCAAAATGACCCAGCAGGTCGAACCAGGGCCTGCCATTGAGATTGGTCACATCGACCACCAACGTGTTGCCCTCCCAGTGGCCACGTGAGTCTCCCATCCACAGTTTGATGTCGGCGCCGGCATGCGGACGCCCATCCATGAGGACAATGCGAGAAAGGTGGCCTCTCTCGCTGAGAATCGTCACGGTGTCAAGAAGCTGAATGATCCGACGGGAGCCCGCGTTATACATTTGGCGCGGCACGCCTGTCGGAAAGCAAAACGCGTAGGGATCGATATAATGATCCGGATTCTCCTTCCGTTGCGCCGCCGCCCACGGCTGGTATGGAACTTTTCCGTCAGCCGGATCGATGATCTTGCTGTTGGTCGCACCGAAGCCGTACTCAGCACGATGTTCTTCGATGCTTTGCCCACCGGGCACCGTCGGCGCGTCCCACAAGCCCTGCAGGTCGGGGTGGCCGTCCGGCCCCGTCCGCGGTTTGAACGCTTTGGCCTTGGCCATCGCACAGGGATGAAAGTGTGCGGAGTCGTTCGGGCAACCACCTGCCTGACCCGGGGCTACCTGGCCCGCGGCGGACGCGGGCGCCAAAGAGAAGACTGTCACAGCGGCAGACAGCGCCACCGTGGATCTCACCAAGCGACTGCTTGAGTTAAAAAAGCGACGTTTGAACGCCCTTCGTGCTTTCGTGGTTGCTTTCAACAACATCAAGGCTTTCTCTGCGTCCTCGGCGGTCTCTGCGTTGAACGTGATTCGTGATTCTTCGTGCCTGCGTGACAAGCCATTGACGCAAGCCTTCGCTGACCCGCACGGCGGTCGGCGCAGCCCGTTACGCACTGTTCCTTCCGAAGGGAGGAGCTACTCTGGTGCTGCTCGGAAGCGGCACACGAACAGGCTGTGACTTGCCTATCGATTACTTGTCGCCAGGGCCGTCGTCGGGCGCACCAGTTCCTGTCGAGCCCATGAAGAAATTCCGCCCGTCGTTAAACTTCACGGTTCTGCCGCTTGCACTCGGCGTCCCGTTCTTGGCGCGAAACCCGTTGATGACGAGCTCGCTGCCGATAATAAAATCGGTCTTCCGGAGACCTTTCCTCAGCAGCGCATTCGGACTGCCGGCCTCGATCGCCCAGTTCACGACCTTACCGTCCGCACCTTTCACGTCGACGAAGATCCAGCCGTGCGGGTTCGTCCATTCCATCTTGGTGAGTGTGCCCTTCAACGCGACGGGCTGGTTTGCGTCGAATTCCGCGGCAAATGCGTGATGCGCCCGCGCGGGCGCCGCGATCAGAAACATTCCGACGACAACACCCGCGAGAAATAGCCTTCTCATCTCATGACCTCCAAAACGGCTCAAGCGTAGCACAGCAGGATCATTCGCTCCAAGGTATTCCACGCCAGTGACGGCAGCCGGCAACTGCTCCTTACGGGCAGGCCGCGAGACTTGTGGTCCGTCGTCGTGTGGCGAGCCAGGGACGATGAGGTGAATGTGATATATTTTCGTGCCCGTACACTGCACAGTTCGACCGCAAGTCTGAGAGGGCGCCGCTCTAAAGGCTCGAGCGGCCAGCGTTCTTTCGGTGCCGGAGGCGTATCAGATGAGAAATTGGTGCATGGCTTGGCTTGCTGCGGCGATGGTCCAGGCCGTGCTGTTCTCGCTCGCGTCGGTGCCGGCCGCTGGCCAGACGCAAACGGCGACCGAGACGGGCGCTGTGCGACGGACAGCCGAGGGGACGCCCGACTTGTCGGGCATCTGGCAGGTGATGAACACGGCAGCCTGGGACATCCAGGATCATCCTGCGCAGAAAGGCGTACCGGCAGGACAGGGTGTGGTTGAGGGCAATGAGCTCCCATACCTGCCGGCGGCGGCGGCGAAGAAGAAGGCGAACTACGACAACCGCGCCACCGCCGACCCGGAGACAAAATGTTATCTCCCGGGTGTGCCACGCATCACTTACATGCCATATCCGTTTCAGATCACGCAGTCTCAAAAGCAGGTCACAATCCTTTACGAGTACGTTCACGCTGTTCGCAATATCTTCCTGGGGACTCCGCATATCAAGGGTCCGATTGATTGGTGGATGGGGGACTCACGTGGCCGCTGGGAGGGGAATACGCTGGTCGTCGATGTGCTCGAGTTCAACGACGAAACCTGGTTCGACCGGGCGGGAAACTTCCACAGCGACGCCTTGCACGTGGTCGAGCGTTACACGCCCGTCGGCCCCGATCTCATCAACTACGAAGCCACCATCGAGGACCCGAAAGTGTTTTCGAAACCCTGGAAGATGAGCATGCTCCTCTATCGTCACAAGGAAAAGAATGCGCAAATCCTGGAGTACGAGTGCTTTTCGTTTTGAGAGCAACATTGCCGCGCGCCGGCCCCTGGAAGGAGGCTCTGCGTTGAAAAACTGGTTCTCGAGTTCCGCGATTGCAGCGGCGGCTCTGGCGGTTGCCTTGTCGCTGACGTCGGTGCCCGCGGCCGGCCAGTGGTCGAAGACCCACCCCATCACGGCTGGTTGTCCTTCGCCGGCCGCAGGCTTTCATCCCTGCGCGCTGGGGAAAGCCAAGACGTTCAATCCTTCCAAGACGCCGGACGGCCAACCGGACCTGCAGGGAATTTGGGAGGCACCGGTGGCGATGGGTTTTCAGAATATCGAAGATTTTCCCGGTGACCCCTCCCCGGGTGGCTTTGGGCCGGCGATCACGTCGATCGTCGATCCTCCAGACGGACGAGTTCCTTATCAGCCTTGGGCGCGGGCGCAACGGGACGAGAATGTCGCCCACTACATCGATCCTTACGCGCAGTGTCTTCCCACGAGCGTTCCACGGCAGATGGCAAACTTTCGTACCCGAGAGATTACTCAGTTTTCTGGATACATAACCATCGTCAACGAGGCCGGGGGTCATATCTATCGCGTCGTCTACACGGACGGCCGTCCGCATGTCGGGCCCGACATCAAGCTGTGGATGGGAGACGGCCGCGGCCACTGGGAGGGGAATACGCTGGTCATCGAGACGACCAATCTCAACGGCAGGGCCTGGTTCGATTCGGAAGGGCAGTTTTACAGCGACTCCATGCGAGTCGTCGAGCGTCTGACGATGGTCGATGTCAACACGATCCACTATCAGGCCACGATGGACGATCCGAAGGTCTATACGAGACCGTGGACGATGGTTTGGCCGCTCGAACGCATCAAGGAAAAAGGTTACGAGCAGATGGAGGAGGCGTGCCACGAGGGCGATCACGACGCGGCAGGCTTCACCCTGGGCGGGTTCAAGCCATATTTCGGGCCAAGATTTCCAAGATAAATTATTGCCGGGTCTGTGCGCGTTCTTGGTTACGGAGGATCAATGGAATCTCGAGTCTCGAGCGTTGTAAACATGGTGATTGTGGTCGGGGCGATCCTGGCGCTGCCTGCCTTGGGGTACGCGCAGGAAGTCACGCTGAGTGGGACGGTGACGGATTCGACGGGCGGTGTGGTGCCTGGGACGACGGTCACGGCAGTGCACGAGGCGTCGGGGAACGTCTTCGAGGCCGTGACCGACGCAAGCGGGCGATATCGAATTCCCGTGCGCCCGGGGGTCTTCAAGGTCACGGCGCAATTGGTTGGATTTCAGACCGTCACCCGGACGGGGTTGGAATTGCTGGTAGGACAGCAGGCCGTGATGAATTTCCAGCTGGCGCCGTCGACCGTTCAGGAAACGGTGACGGTCACCGGGGAAGCGCCGTTGGTAAACGTCTCCTCGTCGACGCTCGAGGGCAACGTCGATCCGCGCCAGATGCAGCAGCTCCCGGTGAACGGCCGGAACTTCATGGACCTGTCCATCCTCGCGCCCGGGAACCGCGCGAATGCGTCGACCGACCAGCCGACGATCGAAACCACGGCCGGGCACTACCAGATCAACGTCGACGGTCAGCAAGTGACTAATCAAGTGGTAGGCGGCTTCGGCCAGGCCCGCTACAGCCGGGACGCGATCGGGGAGTTCGAGTTCATCTCGAATCGGTTCGACGCGACCCAGGGACGCTCGGTCGGCGTGCAGGTGAACGTCGTCACCAAATCGGGGACCAACGTCCCCGGTGGGTCGTTTTCGGGCTATTTCCGGAACGACAAGTTCAACGCCGCGGATCCGGTTGCAAAACGCGTGCTTCCCTATTCGGATCAGCAGGTCAGCGGGACCTTCGGCGGCCCGATTGTGAAAGACAAGGTTCATTTCTTCGGCAACTACGAATACGAGCGCAACCCGCAGACCTTCGTGTACACAACGCCGTACCCGCGCTTCAACACCGACCTGTTTGCCGTCAACCAGCAGCACACCGGGGGCGGGAGGGTAGACGCCGAATTGTCTTCCAAGGCTCGTTTGGCCGTGCGCTATTCGAAATGGATCTGGAAGCAACCGTATCGCACCGGCGGGGGCGCCACGACCACGCCGTCGGCGGCGGAAGGCGGCAACCGGTACACCGACCAGGCCTTCTCGACGCTGACGCAGGTTCTCAGCAATCGGGCCGTCAATGAGATCAAGGGCGGGTACTCAAGCTTCCACTGGTGTTATTTCTCCAACATCAAGAACCCGAACTCGCCCGCACTGGATTGCACTGGCCGCGGCGGCGGGTGGGGAGGCCCAGCAGTCCGGCTTTCAGGCATTGCCTTCGGCGCTTCTAACTTCTCCCCGCAGGAGTACGACCAGAAAATCTACAATGTGCGCGACGACTTTACCTATTCGTTTACCGCTCGCGGGCATCACGACTTGAAGCTCGGTGGCGAGTATTACCGCATGTCGGTCTTCTCCTATCAATGCGTCGGGTGCATCGGTCAGCTCGACGCCCTCGCCGGGCGCCCTCCGGCCAATCTCGAGGATCTCTTCCCCGACCAGTTCGACATGTCGACCTGGAAGCTGGCGGCACTGTCCCCCAACGCGCGGACGTTTACGCAGGGCGTCGGGACGTTCGGCTTCACCATTCCCCGGAACGGCTTTGGTACGTGGTTGCAAGACGATTGGGCCATCACCTCGCATCTCACGCTCAATCTCGGGCTGCGCTACGACGTCGAGCTCAACACGTTTGCGAACGAGTTTGAAATTCAGCCGTTCCTTCCGGGCAATCGTCCCAACGACCTGAATAACGTCGGCCCGCGGGTGGGGTTTGCCTACCAGCTGGACGATCGAACCGTGATTCGCGGCGGAGGCGGGAAATACTACGGTGCGGACGAAAACGCTCACGGGACGCAGCTGGCTGCGCTGATGATCTCTCCGATTGTGTCAAACGATGGGCGGCCTGATTTTGCGTCGAACCCGTTCAATGGGCAGACGCCGACCTTCGATCAGGCCATCGCCAAGTGGGCGGCCGGAGGATCGTCTCGGACCATTGCGCTCCAAGTGCACAATCCGATCACACAGACTCCGGCGGCCTATCAGACGTCGATTGGCATGCAACGGCAGATCGGGGACGCGATGTCGTTCCAGGCGGATTACGTCTGGACCGGTGATCGACTGGTGAAGCAGCCATACAACATCAACCTCAGCTACAACCCAGAAACCGGGATCAACTATCCCTTCACCGATCTCAGCCACCGGATTTATCCGGGCTGGAGCGCCGTGAATATGCGCATCTGTTGCGGGCGTGATAACTACAACGCCTTGCAGACGTCTCTTACGAAACGTTTCAGCAACCGCTGGCAGGCCGCGGCCACGTATACGCTGGCGGGCTACAAAGAGGCGTTTCCAAAGCCGGTCTACTGGCAGGGCTTCACGCAGCTCTCGTGGCCTAACGTGGCGCCGTGGCTTGGTGGAGAATATGGCCTCGGGCCCAACGACCAGCGCCACCGGGCAGTCTTCAACGGTATCTGGGATGCGGGGTACGGCATCCAACTGAGCGGGCTCTACTTCTACGGCTCGGGCACGCGTTTCGCCACTACGTACGGCTCGGACCTGGCCGGGTTGAATGGAGCGACGGCCCGAGACCGTCTCCGTCCCAATGGCACCATCGTGCCGTACAACAACCTTGTCGGGGCGCCCGTGCACCGAGTGGACATGCGGCTTCAGCGCAAGTTCCGGCTCGGCGGCCGCGCTAGAGTCGACGGCATCGCGGAGGTGTTCAACGTGTTCAACCACGCGAACTTCGGATCCTATACGACGACCGAAAACAGCGCGGTGTACGGAAAGCCGACGGCGAACACCAACCTGGCCTATGCGCCGCGCGAGGCACAATTCGGTTTTCGGTTCACCTTCTGAGGGGGCGGGTACTCGCGGTCGCAACGCCGCGTTATCACGAAGTCACGAAGCGCACGAATTGACACGAAACCTTAATAAGTTTCGTGTACCTTCGCGACCTTCGTGGCTTCGTGATTAGTACGTACGATTGGCGATCCTCTAACGGGTATTCGAGTGATGCGTCAAGTCCGTCGCGTTGGCCAGATCGCGTTCCTGGCACGGCGGCGCTTCCTCGATCTCGATGTTCGTCATGAGTTTGACGGTGCGCGGGGTCATCTTCCAGGGCTCAGTAAAGACGACCGGGTCTTCCACGATCGCCTCCCACGTGAGCGCGTCGCCCTCACGGCGCAGCCGCTCGGTCACATGCAGAGCCGCCGAATGAAATAGTCCGTTATCGCCCAGCCAGGTATCTTCCCTGATGTTCCTGACGTCGATGACGAGCGTGTCTCCCTCCCAACGACCGACTGAATCGCCGTTACCCGACGCCTCGATGTCCTTGCGGTGCTGGCGTCCGTCGATGGGAATGTAGCGGTAGAAACTCCCGGCCATATCGTCGTACAGGATCACCACCTCGCGGGCGGTCTGGATGATTCG
Organism: Acidobacteriota bacterium; assembly: GCA_003222555.1. GTDB lineage: Bacteria > Acidobacteriota > Vicinamibacteria > Vicinamibacterales > CAVVIG01 > JAHFUJ01. Next base: position 7,305 of record QHWL01000027.1, read on the forward strand.
CTGCGGCGGGCCAATCCGTGGAACTCCTGGGGCCCCGCAGCCGTACGCAGGGTCGGCATAGATCTGGTTCTGATTCAGCTCTTTCACCTTTGCGAGCAGTTCCGGTTTGTACGGCGGCGTCCCCGCGTTGTAAGTAATGGCAGATGGCGGCGCGTTCGGGTCGCGCGGCGCCCTGGGGTTCAAAATGATCGACTTGCCGATGCGCTCCACCGTGGGAACAGGCGGCACTCGCCGGTACCACATGCCGTTCAGATCCGGATGACCATCGGGCATGCGCGGCGTCGCTTTCGCGGACGTGCCCGCCTTGCCTTCCTGCCCGGCGACGCGCGTCGGCACCACGGACAACGCCACTGCGACACCGG
>QHWL01000027.1:7703-10318 GCA_003222555.1 Acidobacteriota bacterium
CGTGTTTTTAGAGCTCGTGAAAAATTGCGACCTTTGAACGCAGAGCTCGCAGAGCACGCCGAGAAATCCTTGAGCAGTTTCTCTCCGCGGGCTCAGCGGGCTCCGCGGTTGAACGTGATTTGTTCACATTCTCCTAGCCTAGTTCGAAGGCACGATGTCTTTCGGATCGCCGGTGACGTGAATGAAATGGCCGTCCGCGTATGTAATTCTCAGGAGATATCCAATGTGCTTCGTGCTGTCGTGAGCGTCGTACGCATTGACGGTGACCACCTCGCCCTTCGCCTCAGGGGAAAAGATGGTTTCTTTGGCGATGCCCGCGTTGCGCCACCAGTTCGGAGGAAGCGTCTCGATTTGCCACGGCGTGATCTTGCCGTCGTTGTCCTTCACATCCAGATGAATGAAGGTGTGAGGGTTGAGCCACTCGACCTTCGAGATCACGCCCTTCAGCACGATTTGTTTGTGGGTATCGAAGACCCCGCTGACGGAGTGATGCGCCAACGCTGATGCGGCTCCCATCAAGCTGCACATCACGACCAAACCGTAGGAGAATCGCTCTCGCATCCTCATCGTGCGGTCTCCTTATTATTTCCTTTCACGCCATCGAGGTCTAGACTCGCATTGACGGTCCGGCTAAAACCGGACACTACGTACGATTCGAGCTCGTTCCGACACAAGAATAGAACGCTTGCCGAATCAGATGCAAGAAAACACGAAGAAAAAACCCATTTCTTCGTGTCTTCGTGCGTTCGCGATCGCGTTTCCTGAAGCTCGGGTCGCACGAAGACTCGGGTCGCACGAAGACGACGATGCGCACAGGGCGGTGAAACACCGCGTCAGCACGCCGGAAGAAGAGACGTTCTGGCCGATTTGCGGACGGAAGCACGGCTTTGGCGGCCTGAATCCGACACCCAAAACCGGACAAAGAGTTCCACGTTTCGGCGACCTCTGCACTCCCACATTCAGACAAAACGTCGCGGTTCAGGCCGAAAGGCACGATTCAGGCCGAAATTAGGACGAAATCGGGTTCGGTTCGGTGCTTGCGCCGCGGACGGCGTGACGGCCCGGAAGTTGCTCGGTGAACAGTTGCCTATGATCTTGAAAGCTGAGCTTCACAGCCACACGTCAGACGACCCGCACGACGCAATCAATTACGATGCCTTTGCCCTTATCGATCGAGCGGCAGAACTCGCCTATAACGTCCTGGCCATTACGCTTCACGACAAGCAGCTGGATAAGAAACGAGTCGACGACTACGCGCAAGACCGCGGGATCGTGATCATTTCAGGCATCGAACGGACGATTTGCGGAAAACACGTACTCCTCCTCAACTTCCCGACGGAAGTCGAACGGGTTACGACGTTCGAGGAACTCGGCCGCTTGAAGGCGCGCTCGAACGGCGTTGTCGTGGCGGCCCACCCGTTCTTTCCTGCGCCGAGCTGCCTCGGTCGCTATTTGGATCGATACGCGGAATTGTTCGACGCAGTCGAGGTCAACGCCTTCTACACGCGCGCGATCGATTTCAACCGTCGCGCCGTCACCTGGGCAAGAGCTCATCGCAAACCGATGATCGGCAACGGCGATGTCCATCGGCTGTTTCAGCTCGGCACAACGTACTCCCTCATCGACGCCGAGCCCGATGTCGAGGCGATCTGTGAGGCGATACGGAGCGGGAACGTCGAAGTCAGAACCAGCCCGATTTCCTCCGCGCGTGCGTTCCGGCTTTTCGCGTCGCTGATGCTCGGCGATCTCTGGAAGGGCCGGGAGGTATTCCCCGATCCGGCAGTCGTCGAGCCGGCTGGGTGAAGCGCGGATCAACGGGCAGTTGAGCCGTACGTGCTCAGGCGGTCGCCGAGAGTGTTCGCGTCAGCTCGCGAATGTCCCTCAATTTCTCCGTCGACTCGATCTGATCGAGCGCCTGCCGGATGCGGTCTGAAGCGAGCACGGGAGCAGCGCAGTCGGCGAACCGCTCGTGGAGCTCGGCGCGCGTGAAGGGCCAGTCCGGTCCGCCGCGATAACGCTCGTCGGACGGCTGCACCAAGGTGCGACCATCGAGGAGATCGACTTCGACAATGCTGCGGATCTTGTCGAAGCCCTGGGCTTCGATCCGAGGATCGAAGATCGTCGTCACCCGCTCCATCATGCGCTGCATGGGTTCGCTGGCGACGAATTGATCGGTGAACTCGCGAATGCCCGCCTTGCGCCGGAGCGCAATCACGCCCAGAAGAAACGGCACAGAGAATTTGGCTTCGAGCTCGGTCTTTGCGATCTTGTAGCGGAGGGGGTCCAGGATGTTCGAGCCGGCTCGCAGGCGAACGGCCTTGATCTGTTCGGGCTTGACGTCGTGATCGGTCACCAGCTTCAGCATCGCGTCCATGCTCGGGTGGCTGAGGCTGCCGCAAGGATAAGGCTTTATCGACACGCCGGGATTGACGATCGCGTGCGGCCGTCCGAGCACGTCCACCAGCCGATCGGGCTCGGCGCCGCCGCCAAAGACCTGGAAGAACCCCCACTGCCCGTCGAGTGCAGCGTCGCCGCCTGTAAACCCCCGTGCAGCAAGTTGTGCGGCGAAGATGCCGTTCTCCGCGGCGCGGCCTGCGTGCAGCGGTTTCGTCATC
>QHWL01000028.1:0-567 GCA_003222555.1 Acidobacteriota bacterium
TAGCCGTTATAGCGCAGCGGCTGCGCCCCTTGAATGGCGATCTGACCCGCGAGTTCTGCCGTCTGCTCGTTCCGCGGCTTGCCGACGACCGCCGCCTCCACCGCGCGCAGGCGAAGCGGCCGCGCCGCGGCTGCGTTGATCACGACGCGAATGCGCTCGATGGTTTGGCCCGAGTACGTCGCAGCCGACGCCACGTTGAGCAGTGGAAAGTCCCAGACGTTACGGTCGCGGACTTTCTCGAAGTAGAACTGCGCCCCGGCCCACGTCGACGGAATCCGGATCGCCGTCAGCAGCTCGCCAGGCGCCAAGACCGTCATCCGCGTGATGTCGATCGCCGGGCCGACGAAATAGTCTTCGGCGCTGACGACGCGTTCGCCGCGCGAGTTCTGGATCACCATCTGGGCATCGAGCGCGACGAGCGCCGGCGCCGTGTCGGACGCGTTCACCGCCACGCACCGATCGGCGTCGAGAATCGCGTGCTCGCGGTTAATCGCGGTCGGCGTGTCGGCATAGCAGATGTTGCCGCCGGCCCGGTAACACGTCCACCCGCTGCGGTAGTACCAGCAG
>QHWL01000028.1:578-7742 GCA_003222555.1 Acidobacteriota bacterium
CGAATCTGCGGCGAGGCCACGAGCTCGGCCGCCTCCATCAACAACCCGAACTTGTCCCGGACCAACGGATGGCGGACGATTTCGGTGAGCGTCGTGGCGGCGCCGATCTCCAGGCCACCGTTCAGCTCCTTGATTCCGCGCAGAACCTGGACCTGGCTCAGATCGACCACGACGCGCGGGCGTTTGATTGGATCCTTCAGCCAGTCGAAGGAATCCAGCCCGCCCGCCATGACCCAGGCGTCCGAACCGTACCGATTCAGTATTGTCAACGCATCGCTGATGCTCGCCGGCTGAAAGAGCTCGAATGCCGGCATGACGTCGTGAATCACGGCCATGATGTCTCTCCTTGTGGCCTAGCCTAGATATGGGCCGTGAGCGGGTCGGTGGTTGGCCGGCCCGCTTCAAGCGCAGTCAGAATCATGTCGAGTGTCACAGGGGCCCGCCGATATATTTCGTCGCCAAGCGCATCGCTGATGGCGTTCAGGACGGCGCAGCAGCCGGCGCCGACCGGCGGTTCGCCGATGCCGCGCGCGCCGACAGGCGTTTCTGGATCCGGCAGATCCACCGAGGCCCACTGCATGTGCGCCGGCGCGTCGAGAATCGTCGGCGGCCGGTTGTGATGGAATCGCTTCGCCAGCGCGACGCCGTAGTGCTGGTCGTACACCCACTTTTGGCCGATCGCATGGCCGATGCCCAGCATCGAGCGGCCGAGAATCTGGCCGCCGACATTGCGCGGATGGATCACGGTGCCGACGTCCGCGACGGCCAGATAGTCCAGGATGTGGAACTTGCCGGTCTCGACGTCGATTTCGACTTCGGCAAACCCCGCGACGAAGGAACGCGACTGGCCGTCGTGCGGGTAGTTGTCCTTGCCCACGCCCATCAGACCCTGCCCCGCGAGCGCCGTCGCGGAGGCTGTGGTGAACTTGTTGATCTCTTTAGGCAGCGCATGACCATCGTACGCGCCGCCGAGATCGATCGCGCGCTGAGCCGCGTGGGCCAAGGTCATTCCGCCACCGCCGCCTTTGCGGAAGACGCGCTCGTTGGCCACCTCGTAATCGTCGGGTTTGCCTCCGAGATCTTTCGCGGCGATTTCCTGCAGCTTCTTCTTCGCGTCCATTCCCGCCGCATGTGCCGCGCGCGTCATCGCGTGGATCGTCTGGCTGCCGCCGCTGTTGCAGGTCCACGGCAGATTCTTCGCCGTGTTTCCCCAAGCGACCTCGACCTTCTCCCACGGCACGCCGACCAGTTCGGCCGACACGCGGTGGCAGTCGCTGACCGACCCGGTGCCATGATTACCGATTCCCGACTGGATATAGAGCCGGCCGTCGGGTTTGATCACGATGAGGCCGTCGTACCCGACCGAACCGGCGCTATAGGTACTCACGGCCACGCCGACGCCGCGCACCTTCGACCCCACCCGCTTGCCGCTCTGAGCTTTCCGCTCGTCCCACTTGAACAGAGCGGCGCCCTTGTCCAGCGCCTCCTTGACGAATGCGCTGGTGACGTATTGCCTCACGGCCCTCGGACCCGCCGGCGGTCCGAACAGGGCTTTTCCGACCGGCGCATTGATGCGGCGAATCGCCACTTGATCGATCCCGAGCTTGCGCGCCGCCTTCGCGATCACCGGCTCCATGAGCGCGACTGCCTGCAAGCCACCCGGTTGGCTCTGTGGGCCTCGCGGTGGCGTGTTCGTGAGGACCGAGACGCCGCGAAAGCGCATCGCCAAGGGCTGATACATCAGCGAGGCAATGATGCCCGTGTTTGCCGTATCGCCCTGGCGTTCGTACGGACCGTTGTCGCCGATCGAGAACATGTCGAGGGCCGTGATGCGACCTTCTTTCGAAAAACCGACTCTCATCCGGCCGCGCACGCCGGGACGCCCGCGGCCGATGTAATGCTCTTCCTCGCGGCTCACCCGCATCATCACCGGCGCATTCGCTTTCTTCGAGAGGAGCACAGGGATGACCAGCGAGATCGCGCCCGTGATCTTGCTGCCGAACCCCCCGCCGGTGTATTCGCTGATGACGACGACGTTCGCGGGATCGATGCCGACCCACCTGGCCACCCCGAGGACGGTTTGGGCCGTGCTCTGAGTGCCCGTGTGCACGTAGACCTTGCCGTTCTGCCAGTACGCCATCACCGTCCGGGTCTCCAGCGTCTGATGGCTGGTGTCTGGCGTGACGAACGTTTCGTCGAGAACGAGCGCCGCATCCTTGAAGCCCGCGTCGAGGTCGCCGTACGACCACTTCTCGGGCGCCTCGCCCATCGGCAAACGGCCGTCCTTGACCTCAGCAAACTCCGCTTCGGTCCATTTCAGATCACGGATCTCGGGACGCGGTGGACTTTGCCCTCGACCTCCGCCGCCCGCTGGCGCTGGGGCCGGGGCCGGTATGTTCCAGTAGTTGCCCTTGGTCCTGGCATTGGCGCCGCCGGGACGGAGGCTCACCAACGGATCCACAACGAAGGGCAGCGGCTGAAACTCGATCACGATTTTTTCAATCGCGTCGGCGGCGGTGAGCTCGTCGACCGCGGCGACAGCCAGGATCGGCTGGCCTTGATACACCGGCTCGTTCGTGAGCGCCACTTCTCCGTCGATATTTGCGAGGATGAGCTGTCCGTTGTCATTCACGGCGTCAGCGGGGGCAGGAAGATCGTCGGCGGTCAGAATCGCCTTGACGCCGGGCATCGCCGTCGCGGCGCTCAGGTCGAGGCGCGTCACGCGCGCGTGCGGCAGAGGGCTCAGCAAGAGCTTGGCGAAGATCATCCCCTCCGCGCGAAAGTCTTCGGCGTACTTCGCCTTCCCTGTGACCTTCGCGACCAGATCGGGAGTAACGTAGTTTTGTCCGACGAGCTTGTGTTCAGCCATGATCATGCCTTCCGTAAGTTCTCGGCACCGCGCATCATCGCGGTGAGAATCTTGTCGTAGTCCTGACACCGACAGAGGTTGCCGGAAATCCCATGGGCGAGTTCGGGACGGGTCGGATTCGGGTTCGTCTTGAGATAGCCCACCGTGGCCATGATGAACCCCGACATGCAGAACGCGCACTGGAAGCCCTGCTCATCGATCACGCCTTGCTGCACCGGATGCAACGTGCCGTCGGCGGCCGCAAGTCCCTCGACGGTGACAATCTTCTTCCCGCGCACCGTGTGTGTGAGGACCGAGCAGGAGTAGTGCGGCACATCGTCGACCAGGACGGTGCAGGCGCCGCACTCCGACCGGTCGCACCCCAACTTGGTGCCGGTGAGTCCCAGCTTGTAGCGCAGCGTCATGGCAAGCGTTTCCTGCTTCAGCACGTCGACGCGCCGATCCTGGCCGTTGACATTCAGCGTGATCAGGCGCTCAACGCTTCCAGGCGCCGAAGGCTGCTGGCCGAGAAGCGCCGACGAGCGCCACAAATAGCCCGCCGACGACACCGCCGCTCCTGAGGCGACCACACCCTTGATGAAATTTCGTCTTGAAACGTTTTTGGGAGTGTCTTCTGTCATCGTCTTCTTTTCCATGAGCAGGCCACCTATCGTGACTGTCCGAAAAGTAACGGAATGCGCTAACAGAAGATAACGCCAACCTGCCAGAAGCGCAAGTCTTCAACGTGGACCTGGTTCCCGGGCTCATCAACATTTTGACCGGCCCGCGGGTGGCGCGAAACCGGCGATGTTTAGAAGCGCTAAATGCCTCATACTACAATGCTTGCCGTGGTGAATTGGCTGCTAGGACGCTGCAGCGTAAGGCAACGCGCGATCGTTGTACCCGTTGCGGCTGCGCTGCTAGCGGGCGCCTGCGGGACGCCGCCAGCCAAACGCGCTTCGAAGGAAGTCGTGATCTGGAAAAGCCTCGGCGCGTGGTCCGGCCGCGGGAACGCTCAGACAGAATCGTTTCTGGGCCTGACCGGCGCGCTGCGGATGCACTGGCAGACCAAGAACGAAGCCCCCAAGGGGACGGGGACGTTCCGGCTGATTCTTCAGAGCGCGATCAGCGGCCGTGCCCTGCAGGAGACGGTAGACGAAAAGGGCCTCGGGGAGGGCACGGCTTACGTTGCTGAGGACCCGCGCGTCTTCTATATATTGGTGGAATCGGCGAACCTCGACTGGTCGTTCACGGTCGAAGAGGCGCTCTTCGGGAGCCAAGCTGAGAATCCCCAAGAAGCGCACTGAATTGAACCCGTCCGCCTCCTGTTCACTGCGATGGAAGCGACCCCAGGTAGGCCGAGATCGAGATGATGTCGTCCTCGGAAAGCTTGGAAACTGGTTTCTTCATCAGTGCGGCGTTGGCGCCGGCGCTCGTTCCGTTCTGCAATGTGATGAGCTGCCGCGCGATGTAGACCGGCTGCAGGCCGGCGATGCGCGGCACCTCGCCGAGGCCGGTCAGCGCATCGCCGTGACAGATGGCGCACTGGATGGTCTTCCCCGAGCCGCCGGTCTCCACAAGCGCCTTGCCTCGCGCGATGCTTCCAGGCGGGACGTACGCAATGAACGCCGAATGCGGATCACGAATCGTCGTGCGCATAGGGTCTTCGGGGATCTCGATGATGCGACGACCGATCGGCTCCGTGCCGCCGTCCTGTAAAATCCTGCGGTGGCGTGCATCGGCGCTCACGTACGTCTTCGGGGGTGTCGCGGTCTCGATCACCTTGACGAACGGCGTCGGTTTGATCGCAGCGAAATACTCCGCCGCCTGCCGCACGTCTTCGTCAGACACGGCGCGCGCGATCGGTCCCATCCGCGCTTCCTCTTTCCGCGCGCCGCTCTTGAAGTAATTCATCTGCCGGATGATGTACTCGGCGGGCATCCCCGCGATGTCGGCGGATTCCGGATGCCCCTGCCCCGACATCAGGTGGCATGAGCCGCAGGCATTCGGCATCGGTCCCTTCACGCTTCGCGGCGCCGCCGGATGTTCGTCCGGGAACCAGTCGGGAGGATTCGCGTTGCCCGCGATCGCCGTCGCCTCGTACTCCTTGCTGCTGCCCGGTGCGCGGACGATGCGGGGGACGGCCGGCTCCGGCGGCTGCACCTTATCCGGGATGTTGTACGCCCAGGAAGGCAGGCCGTTGGGAACCGACTGCGGCACTTGCGGCCCTTGCGCTGCCGCGGCCACGGCCAACAGTGAAACAAGCGGCAGAACTCTGATCCAGTTGCTCATAAAGTCTCGTTCGGTGCTATTTGTTTGATTTATCGCCGCATAACGGTCGAATCGCTTTGTGGCATGTTGAAAGTAGCACAATTACAATGTCCTGTCTTCCCGCGAGAGGACCCGCTCACGGCTCGCGATGTTCCGGACACGACCATGCCAATCGCCACGACCTCCCCCCTCGCGCGCAACGACCAGCTTGATCTCGCCGACGTGCGCCGCCGAGTCACGGCGATCTTCATCGGGTCGGTCGGCAACTTGGTGGAGTGGTACGACTTCTACACCTATGCGGCCTTCGCGCTCTATTTCGCCAGCTCGTTCTTCCCAGGCGACGATCCGGTCGTCCAGCAGCTGAATGCGGCCCTCTTGTTTGCGCTCGGGTTCATCGTGCGTCCCATCGGCGGCTGGCTGTTCGGCCACCTCGCCGATCACTACGGACGGCGCAACGCGCTCATGCTCTCCGTGCTCGTCATGTGCTTCGGATCGCTGATGATCGCCGTCACACCCACGTATGGGTCCATTGGCATCGCCGCGCCCATCCTGCTTGGCTTCGCGCGCATGATTCAGGGTCTGAGCCTCGGTGGCGAGTACGGCACCAGCGCCACCTACCTCACCGAGGTGGCGGATGAAGCCCGTCGCGGCTTCTATTCGAGCTTCCAATACGTGACGCTGATCGGCGGCCAGCTGTGCGCGATTCTGGTCTTGCTCATCCTGCAGCAGGTGTTCCTCACGCCCGCTCAATTGAAGGCGTGGGGTTGGCGCATCCCGTTCGTCGTCGGCGCCCTGCTGGCGCTCATCGCCTTGGTCATGCGGCGCAACTTGCACGAGACCGACGACTTCCTCGCCGCCAAGAAGAGGGTGATGCGGAGGGAGAGCTCCATCAAAGCGCTGATGAAGTACCCGCGCGAGGTTCTGTTGGTCGTGGGACTGACGATGGGCGGCACGACGGCCTTCTATACCTACACGACCTACATGCAGAAATTCCTCAAGCTGTCGGTTGGCCTCAATGACAATCAGACCACGCTGATAACGGCCGGGTCGCTCATCTTCGCGCTGTGCCTGCAGCCGACATATGGGGCGCTCTCAGACAGGATAGGCCGCAAGGCGCTGTTGATCTGGTTTGGCGTGATGGGCACACTCTTCACCATTCCGCTGCTCGATGCACTCCAGGCGACAAAGAGTGTGCTGGTTGCGTTCCTGCTGATCGCAGCGGCCTGGCTGATTGTGGCCGGATACACGTCGATCAACGCCGTGGTGAAAGCCGAACTGTTCCCCACGACGGTTCGCGCCACGGGCGTGGGCCTGCCGTACGCAGTGACGGTCTCAATTTTTGGCGGAACAGCGGAGTCGATTGCGCTCTGGTTCAAGTCAATTGGGCATGAACGGTGGTTCTACTACTACCTGACCGGTTTGATCGCGATCTCGCTCATCATCTACGTGACCATGCGCGACACCAAGCGTCACTCCGCGATGGGAAAGCATGAGTGAACGTTCGAACCACTTCCGCATGGAGCTGTTTCCGGGTGTCAATCGGCCCCACGTGTCTCTATGAATTCTCGAAGTGCGGTCATGAGCTCCCCCCACCACAGGCCGATCATGCGACTGAACGCCGCGCCCTCGACGCCGTGCCGCGCTGGGTGGCCCGGTCTGATGGTTGACCACCCTCGATGTTGCACCGTCACGCGAGTGCCGGTGTTGGTGGGTTCGAAGAGGACCTCGACCTCGGTGCTTTCCCCGGCCGCGAAATTGGCGTTGCGCCAGGTGAAGACGAGACGCGACGGGGGCTGCCACACGGTCACCCGGCCAGCTTCGTGGATCTGGGTCCCCGATGACGTTTCAAACGATTCGAACAAGCGGCCGCCAGCGCGAGGTTCGAAGCACAGCGAACCGGGGCGCCGTCCCGCAAGCCGATAGCGCAACCCGCGTCGCCACCATAAATCGGTTTCCTGTGTGAAGACCTCGAAGGCGACAGCCGGCTCCACGGCGACGCTGATCGATACCCTCGCCTGGTCACCCGTTGAAGCGTCCGAGGGGCT
>QHWL01000029.1:0-8951 GCA_003222555.1 Acidobacteriota bacterium
TGTCGGACCTGCGCGAATCGGGCGCGCTCGAACAGGACGCCGATGTCGTCATCTTCATCTACCGGGAAGATCAGTACGTCGACCGAAGCCAGCCTCCGACCGATGCGCAAGGCATCGCCGAGCTGATCGTGGGCAAGCAGCGCAATGGGCCGACCGGCGTCGTCAAACTCGCGTTCATCCGCGAGTTCACACGGTTCGAGAACCTTGCGGTCGGCACCTCCTGACGGATCACGCGGAGAGCGCAGCTTCGCAGAAGGCTTCAGAGCGTGAAAAAATGCGCCGTTTTACCGCCGAGCACGCCGCGAATTTTTGCGCTTTCTTCTCTGCGATCTCGGCGGCCTCGGCGGTTAACGGTTTCTTCACAGCCTCGTCAGGCTTAGATGCAACCACGAAATCACGAAGGCGCGAAGAAGAACCAAAGATTGGTTTCGTGTTTTCGTGTTTTCGTGGCCCGGGTTTATCTGAAGGAATATGCCGTCGAAGCCGCGCCTCTGCGAGCTCGGCGTGCTCTGCGTTGATCGCTGTTTCGCCATTGGTCCATAGTCAGCTTGGACGGTCCATTAGATGATCCGCCCGACTGTCGCTCGTGTGGACGTCGGTGCGATCAAGCGCAACTTCCGTCAGATTGTCGAACATCTCGCGCGCGAGCGCTCGGCAGGTCCCCCTGGCGTCATTGCGGTCGTGAAGGCGAACGCGTACGGTCACGGTGCGGCCCAGGTCGCCCGCGCGCTGGAGGATGCCGGCGCCGATCTTCTCGCCTGCGCGGACATCGAGGAAGGCGCGGTGCTGCGTACCGCCGGGGTGAGGGCCGATATCCTCGTCTTCGGCGCCCTCAGCGTCAGCGATCTGGACGGGCTCTTCGACTGCCGTCTCACTCCGACCATCTCCACCCCGGGCGCCGCGCGCGCGGTGCAGGCGGCGGCGGCACGCTACAAGCAGCGCCTTCGGTTTCACCTCAAGATCGACACGGGCATGAACCGCCTCGGCTTCAGGCACGACAACCTGAGGCGGACGCTGCCCGAGCTGCTGGCGAGCCCGAATCTCGAACTCGATGCCGTGTATACGCACTTCGCCACAGCCGACGATCCCGAATCGCCGCTGTTCAACGTCCAGCGGCTTCGATTCGAGCGCGCGCTCGCCGACATCGAGGCGCTCGGCGCTCGTCCGCGATATCGTCACTCCGCCAACAGCGCGGCGCTTCTGCGCGATTCCCGCGTGTGGTGGGATCGCGTGCGTCCCGGCCTGCTCTTGTACGGAATCGTTCCGCCGCCGCTGGCCGCGACCTTGCCGCTGACGCCGGTGATAACGCTCGGCAGCCGCGTCGTCGCGGTCAAAGGTCTGCGAAGCGGTGAAGCCGTCGGGTACGGCGCGCGCTTCACCGCCCAAGACCCGAGAACGATCGCGATTGTGCCTGCCGGATACGCGGACGGATTGGATCTGCGACTCGGCGACCGCGGCTCCGTCTTGATACGCGGCCGCCGGGCGCCGATTGTCGGCGCCGTGTCGATGGACATGCTGGCGGCCGATGTCACGGGCCTTGACGCTTCGCCCGGAGACGAGGTGGTGATCATCGGATCGCAGGGCGACGACTGCATCGACGTCCGCGAGATGGCCGCCACCATCGGCACGATCCCTTACGAAATTCTGTGCCGGATCGGTTCACGCATCGAGCGGCTATACTCGGAGGGCGGGTGAGGCGGGTAGGTCGGGTGAGGCGGGTAGGGCGGGTAGGTCGGGTTGGTCGGGTAAGTCGGGTTGGGAATCCGAGTTAAATCCACCAGCCCCACCAGTCCCACCCGCCCCACCTGCCCCACCAGCCCCCTACGATCTCATGAAGCCAAAGACCGTCTTCGTCTGCCAGGAGTGCGGCTCCCAGTCGCCCAAGTGGTTGGGGCGCTGCGCCGAATGTGGCGCATGGAACTCGCTGGTCGAGGAGCGCGCGCAGGAGAGTACCCCCTCGGCCGGCGGGCATCGCTACGCGCTCTCCGGACCGTCGGGCGCCGCTCGCCCGTATTCCGAGATCGCGATTGAAGGCAACCCGCGGCTTTCCACTGGCATCGACGAGTTCGATCGCGTCCTCGGCGGCGGCGTCGTCCCCGGATCGCTCGTGCTCCTCGGCGGCGAACCGGGCATCGGCAAGTCGACACTGCTGCTGCAAGCCGGGGCCAACATGGCGCGTACGATCGGTCCGGTTCTTTACAGCTCCGGCGAAGAGTCGGAACATCAGATCAAATTGCGAGGTGAACGTCTCGCTGTGGGCAAGGCGCCGCTATACCTCCTCGCCGAAACCTGCCTCGAACGGATCCTCGAAGAGACCGCGCGCATCAAGCCGGCTCTCGTCATCGTCGATTCGGTGCAGACGGTGTTCTCCCAGAAGTTTCAGTCGGCGCCCGGCAGCATCGGGCAGGTGCGCGAAGCCGCGACGCAGATGCTGTTTACCGCGAAAGGCCAGAACATTCCGACCTTCCTTGTCGGGCACGTCACCAAAGACGGCAGTCTCGCGGGCCCGAAAGCGCTCGAACACGTCGTCGATACCGTTCTGTACTTCGAAGGCGAGCGCCATCACTCGCACCGCGTGGTGCGCGCCGTCAAGAACCGGTTCGGCGCGATCAGCGAGCTTGGCGTGTTCGAGATGACGTCGGCCGGGCTTCGCCCGGTGCCGAATCCCTCGAAGATGTTCCTTGCCGAGCGACCGTCAAATGTGCCCGGCTCCGCAGTGTTGTGCTCGGTGGAAGGTTCGCGGCCGATCCTCGTCGAGGTGCAGGCGCTCGTCAGCACGAGCACCTACGGCACGGCGCGCCGTACGGCCAGCGGCATCGACCAGCAGCGCCTCTCGCTGCTGCTCGCCGTCCTCGAAAAGCGCGCGGGCCTGAACCTGATTGGCGACGACGTGTTCGTGAACATAGCGGGAGGGATGACGGTCGACGAACCCGCGTCGGACCTCGGCGTGCTGGCTGCCGTCGCGTCGAGCGTCCGCAATCGCGTGATTCCCCTCGCCACGGCGATGTTCGGCGAGGTCGGCCTTGCGGGCGAAGTCCGAGGCACGGCGCAGGCAGCGCTGCGCGTGCGCGAGGCCGCGCAGATGGGGTTCCGCCGCTGCATCATGCCCGAAGCGAACATCGATCCCGCCGATCGCAGTCAGCCTGGCGGCGAATGCGAGCTCGTGGGTGTCCGCACGGTCGGCGAAGCGCTCGACGCACTCCTCCAATGACACCCGGAATTTACAATTTACAATTTACAATTCACAAAGAACAAAGTGCGTCTTGCCACGCTTTGTCAATTGTAAATTGTCCATTGTAAATTGTGCGTATCCCCCCCTACCATTGGTGGCGGACCGTCTTTTTTCTCATTCCCGCCATCAGCGTCTACACCGTCGTGCTCGGCGCGGTGTCGATCTTCTCGAGCGTGTTCGATCGTCGCGGACGCGTCGCGCACGCGTGTGCGCGTGCGTGGTCGCGCCTCATCCTGAAAACGACCGGTGTCGGCGTCACCGTCGAAGGCCTCGAGCGCGTGACGGCCGGCGCCACCTACATCTTCGTCGCCAATCACCAGAGCCATTACGACACGCCGGTCATCTTCAGCGCGCTGCCGTTTCAGCTCCGGATCATCGCGAAGGAATCGCTCGCGAGCTTTCCGGTACTCGGCTGGCACCTCAAGCGTGGCGGGCATCTCTTCGTCGATCGCCGGCATCCCGATCGCGCCGGCATCTTGAAGCGCTGGCGCGCGCTCGTGGCCGACGGGCTGTCGCTGATCATTTACGCCGAGGGTACGCGCAGCCCGGACGGGCACGTGGCCCGGTTCAAGGCGGGAAGTTTTCTGCTCGCGATCGAGGCGGGGCTTCCGGTGGTGCCCCTGTCGGTCGTCGGCACGAGGAGCATCATGCCCAAGAACCGTTTACGCACCGAACCCGGGTGCGTCGTCCTCATCGTCCACGACCCTATCCAGCCGCCCGAGCTCGACGCTCCGACCGTTCAGGACGCCAAGGTCCTGGCCCGGCGCGTCCGCGACATCGTCGCGGCCGGTGTCGAGCAACATCGGCTGGCGTCTGAGGTCGGCCCGCGAGGCGGGCCTGTATAATCAAAGGTTGTCCCCATGCACGTCACAGCGATCATTGCGGCCGGCGGACGTGGCCAGCGCTTCGGCGGCGCGCGGCCAAAACAATTGCTGTCGGTCGCCGGACGGCCGGTACTGGAGCGCAGCGTCGCGGCGTTTCTGACACATCCCTCGATCGACGAAATCGTCGTCGCACTCCCCACTGAGCTGGCTGACGATCCGCCTGGATACCTGCGCGGGACGTCGAAGCCGCTGCGCATCGTCGCCGGCGGACCCCGGCGGCAGGACTCGGTGGCCAGCGCGTTTCGCGCCGCGTCCGAGCGGAGCGACGTGATTGTGATTCACGATGCCGCGCGGCCGTTTGCGAGTGCCGCTCTCATCGCGCGCACGATCGCCGCCGCGGCTGAATCGGGCGCGGCATTGGCCGCGGTCCAGGCGCGCGATACCGTCAAGCAGGGACACTTGTCGCCGGCAGCTGCCGGTCCGCGATCGGGCGACGTCTGGATCGTCAAAGCGACGCTGCCGCGCGAGCTCATCTTTCTCGCCCAGACGCCGCAGGCGTTCCGGCGCGAGGTGCTGCGCGACGCGATCGCGTTGGGAGGCGAAGCGACCGACGAAGCTGGGCTCGCCGAACGTGCCGGTCACACAGTGCGGATTGTCGAAGGCGAGGTATCGAACATCAAGATCACGACGCCCGGCGACGTGGCCGTCGCCGAGACGCTCGCGCGCGGCGGACACGACGACCGCACGGTCGCGCGCGTCGGTACGGGGTACGACCTGCACAAACTCATAGAGGGCCGGCCCCTGATTCTGGGCGGCATCACGATTCCATTCGAGCGCGGGCTCTCAGGACACTCGGATGCCGACGCGGTCTGTCACGCGATCACCGACGCAGTGCTTGGCGCGGCCGCGGCCGGCGATATCGGCCGTCATTTTCCAGATACCGACCCGCAGTGGCAAGGGGCGTCGAGCGTCGGTCTTTTGAAGCGCGCGGCGGCGCTCGTTCGCGAGCGTGGCTATAAGATCGCCAACGTCGACGTCGTGGTCATCGCGGAACGGCCCAAGCTCACGCCGTGGGTCGAGCCGATGCGCGCGAGTGTCGGGCAGGCGCTCGGCTTGACAACCGACTGCATCAGCATCAAAGGGAAGACCAACGAAGGCGTCGGCGAGCTCGGCCGCGGCGAGGCCATAGCCGCGCATGCGGTGGCGCTGCTGCGGGGAGTTGTTGACTAAGCGGACAGTCGTCGCAACCAAAGCCGAGCGCCGCGAGGCGCGAAGGCACAGGTCGTGACAGCCCGGGAGCGAGTGCAGACGCGCGGTGATGGAATCGTTGTGAAAGCGGAAAGTCGATGGGGGCAATGCCGAGCGGCGAAGCCGCGAAGGCACAGGTCGTGGGGGTGGGGCCCCACGACAAAGTAAAAAATGCGTGTTCGTTTCGCTCCAAGTCCGTCGGGTCACCTCCACGTGGGGAACGCGCGCACGGCGTTGTTCAACTGGCTTTTTGCGCGCGGCGCGAGCGGGACGTTCATCCTCCGCATCGAAGACACCAACGTCGAGCGCTCGACGCGCGAGTCGGAGGCGGCGATCTTGCGCGATCTTCGCTGGCTGGGGCTCGACTGGGACGAGGGGCCCGATATCGGCGGCCCGCGCGGCCCGTACCGTCAGTCCGAGCGGCTGCACCTCTACGAGTCCTACGCCAGCGAGCTTCTGAACGCAGGTCACGCATACCATTGCTTCTGCTCGACCGCGCAGCTCGATATCGAGCGGCAAACGGCGCTCGCCGAAGGGCGCCCGGCGCACTATGCCGGCACGTGCCGCCGGCTGACTCGCGAGCAAGCCGACGTGCGGATTGCGGCTGGGGAGCGGCCGGCGATTCGTTTCCGCGTGCCTGAGGGTCGGGACGTCGCCTTCAAGGACGTGGTCCGCGGCGATGTGCGGTTTCACACCGACGTGATTGGCGATCCGATCATCGTCCGCGCCGACGGTCACCCAGCGTACAACTTCGCTGCGGTCGTCGACGATGCGCTGATGGAGGTGACGCATGTGGTGCGGGGAGAGGACCACATTTCGAATACGCCGCGGCAGATCCTGTTGTACGAGGCGCTGGGCTTCACACCGCCGGCCTTCGCTCATCTCGCGCTCGTCATGGGACCCGACCACAGCCCGTTGTCGAAGCGCCACGGCGCGACTTCGGTGAGCGAGTTCCGATCGAAGGGCTATCTTCCCGAAGCGCTCGTGAACTATCTGGCCCTGATCGGGTGGTCTCCCGGGGGTGGTGACGAGTTGCTCCCCATCGATGAACTCGCGCGCCGCTTTTCACTTGATGCCGTCGGGGTCAGCGCAGGCGTGTTCGACGAGGAGAAGCTCGCGTGGGCGAACCGACATTAATTGAAGATGGCGGATCCCCGCCGGGTCGCGGAATTATCGGTGCCGTACTTCAATCAAGCGGCCGTCAAGTTGTCGCCCGACGCACGGGGCGTCGAGTNCGATGGCGACCTCGTCGGTCGATCGGCTCGATCAAGTGCCGGCGCGGTTGGCGCTGCTGTTCGAGTATTCGCCGGAAGCGACTTTGAGCGACGCCCGAGTGTCTGAAGAGATGCGCACCGAGCCGGCCCAAACGGTTGTCCGCGAGCTGGCCCAGCAGCTCGCGCGCTCGCCGCGGCTCGATCGCGAGCGCTTTCGCGGGGCGGCCAATGAGGTGAGGGCGCGTACCGGGCAGAAGGGGAGGGCGTTGTTCCATCCGATTCGCGTGGCGTTGACCGGCCGCGCGGAAGGCCCCGAGCTTGACCTGGCGATTCCGGCGATCGATCGCGGTGCCGAGCTTCCGCGCGACGCCGGCGTGCCGCCCATCGTCGGCTGCCGGGAGCGCGCCGAGGCGTTTGTACGCGCGCTGAACGGAAAGTGATCACGAAGGCGCGAAGACCCGGATGGCGGGGAGCCGTGTCCTGGGACGCGGAGTCGATGCTAATAGTCGTGACGAACAAGGCCGAGCGGCGTGAGCCGCGAAGGCACAGGGGGGGCGGTGGCAGGGCTCCGGGGAGCCGCGGCACTAAGCGGATAGTCGTCGCAAGCAATGCCGAGCGGCGTGAGCCGCGAAGGCACGGGTGGCGGGGGTGGGGCCCCGCCACAAAGTAAATAATGCTGATTTACGGCATCAATCCCGTGCTCGAAGCGCTGCGAGCGGGACGAGTGACGGCGGTCAGGATCGCCCAGCGTGCAGACGGCCGCCTGGCCGCGCTTCTTGAAATCGCCGCAACGAGCGGAGTCTCCGTCCGTCGAGTCGCTCCGGGCGACCTCGATCGCGCGGCCCAGGGCGGGGTGCATCAGGGTGTCGTCGCCGATTTGCGCGGCGGAGGGCGCGTCGGGGTCGAAGATCTCGTCTCCCAGGCTCGTGGCGTGCCGCTCATCGTCGTGCTCGATGGGATCGAAGATCCGCAGAATGTCGGTGCGATTTTACGTACGGTTGACGCCGCCGGCGCCGATGGTGTCGTCAGGCAGTCGCGTCACGCGGCGGCGCTCGGCGGCGCCGCGGCGAAGGCGTCGGCCGGTGCCGTGGCGCACGTGAGAATGGCCGACGTGGTAAACATCGCGCGCACCCTCGAGACCCTGAAAGAGGCGGGTGTCTGGACGGTGGGCCTCGCAGGCGACGCTCAAAAACGCTACGATCGAGTCGATTACACGGCTCCGACTGCGGTGGTAGTGGGAGCGGAGGGTACCGGGCTCCGGCGTCTGGTGCGTGAGCGGTGCGATTGGGTCGTGTCGATTCCAATGAACGGGCATGTTCAAAGTTTGAACGTGTCGGTTGCACTCGGAATCGTGCTGTTCGAGGCGGTTCGACAGCGCCAAAAAGGGACCGAAAGGGTCGGCGGAGTCGGTTCTTGACAATTTCAAGATTGTAGGGATGGCACAGGTTGTGCTATACTCCCACCTTTGTCTGGCTGGCGTAGCTCAGGTCGGTAGAGCAGCTGATTTGTAATCAGCAGGTCGGGGGTTCAAATCCCTTCGCCAGCTCCATCGAACCTCCAACTGGGGGGCGGCCCGGATAAGATTCGGATAGAGGCCCCTGGAGCGAGCAACATCCAGTCTGCAGGGTAATCGCCAACGCGACGCATTCCAAAAACAGGCAGCGGCGAGGTAGCGAAGCGGTCAAACGCAGCAGACTGTAAATCTGTCGCCCTAGCGGCTTCGAAGGTTCGAGTCCTTCCCTCGCCACCAACCTTCGCTCGCGTGCACCATCGAGCGAGCTACGGTTGGCAAGCCAACCTGGCCGCAGGAGACGCGTACTTCGGCATGGCAAGCGGCGTCGAGTGTAGGTTGATGAGACGCACGTCCGGAGGGGTTGGAGTGGACAGCGAGCCGCCCGCCTTCACGCGGACGGAAACAAGCGCGAAGGCGGGCTTGCGCGCCGAAGCGCCAAGGCGAAGTGAGTGGCGCGAAGGCGGGAGTAACTCAGTGGTAGAGTCACAGCCTTCCAAGCTGTTGGTCGCGGGTTCGATCCCCGTCTCCCGCTCCAGCCTTCGCTCGCTGCGCGAGCTTCGGCTGGCAAGCCAGCCAAGGCTGTCGCTGCGAGCTTCGGCTGGCCCACTGGCGAAGGCTGAAGAACTGCTAAGGACAAGGAATAGTTTGCCGATGTAGCTCAGATGGCAGAGCGCGTCCTTGGTAAGGACGAGGTCTCCAGTTCGATTCTGGACATCGGCTCCAGCCAAGCTCCCGCGGGAGCAGAGAAGTGCGGGTTGGGCCGGACGCGACGCCAAGGCGTCAGCGGGCGGGCGGCCTCGAGACAGGCGCTTGAAGTCGAGCCACCCGGCAAGCGTAGGATGTGCCCCGCGAGCAGTACTACAACACGAGGATCGTTGACATGGCCAAAGAAAAATTCGATCGCAGCAAACCGCACGTGA
>QHWL01000029.1:8969-11266 GCA_003222555.1 Acidobacteriota bacterium
CAAGACCACGCTGACCGCCGCTCTGACCAAAGTGGCGGCCGAGAAGGGCTGGGCCAAGTTCGTTTCTTACGATGAGGTCGCCAAGGCATCGGAGTCGCAGGGCCGCCGCGATGAGAGCAAGATTCTCACGATCGCGACGAGCCACGTCGAGTACTCGACAGCCAAGCGCCATTATGCGCACGTGGACTGCCCAGGCCACGCCGACTACATCAAGAACATGATCACCGGCGCCGCGCAGATGGACGGCGGCATTCTCGTCGTCAGCGCTACCGACGGCCCCATGCCGCAGACCCGCGAACACGTGCTGCTCGCTCGCCAGGTCAACGTGCCGTGCCTCGTCGTGGCCTTGAACAAGGTCGATGCGATCGACGACCCCGAACTACTCGATCTGGTCGAGCTTGAGGTGCGCGAGCTCCTGACGTCGTACGGCTTCCCGGGCAACGACATCCCAGTGGTCCGCCTCTCGGCGCTCAAGGCGCTGCAGGGCGACCCTGAAGGAATAGCCGGCGTCTTGAAGCTGATGGAAGCGCTCGACACCTACGTGCCGCTGCCGCTGCGCGAAGTCGACAAGCCGTTTTTGATGCCGATCGAAGACGTCTTCTCGATCTCGGGTCGCGGCACCGTGGTGACCGGCCGTATCGAGCGCGGCAAGGTGAAGGTCGGCGAGGAAGTGGAAATCGTCGGC
The DNA here is from genome assembly GCA_003222555.1 of Acidobacteriota bacterium. Lineage (GTDB taxonomy): Bacteria > Acidobacteriota > Vicinamibacteria > Vicinamibacterales > CAVVIG01 > JAHFUJ01. The sequence goes on from QHWL01000029.1 coordinate 9,655, forward strand.
TTCAAGCCTACCGAGAAAAAGGTGGTCACCGGCGTCGAGATGTTCAGGAAGATCCTCGACGCGGGCGAGGCGGGCGACAACGTCGGCGTGCTGTTGCGCGGCGTCGAAAAAGACGATGTCGAGCGCGGACAGGTGCTGTGCAAACCGGGCTCGATCAAGCCGCACACCAAGTTCAAGGGCGAAGTGTACATCCTGTCTAAGGAAGAAGGCGGCCGTCATACGCCGTTCTTCAATGGGTACCGGCCGCAGTTCTACATTCGGACGACCGACGTCACCGGGACGCTCCACCTGCCGGAAGGGGTCGAGATGGTCATGCCGGGTGACAACACGACAATCAGCGGCGAGCTGATGACGCCGGTGGCGCTCGAGAAGGGCGCGCGCTTTGCCATTCGCGAAGGGGGCCGCACGGTCGGCGCCGGGACCATCACAGAGATTATCGAGTAGGGCTACGCGGATAGTCGTTGCAAGCAAAGCCGAGCGGCGGGCGCCTGCGGCCCGAGCGAGCGCGAAGGCGCGAGTGAGAGCGAGTGGGGGTGGGGCCCCACGAGCACAGGAAAAATGCCGCGAAGGCACAGCCGGCGGGGCAGGCCCCGAGGAGTCGCCGCCCTACGCGGATAGTCGTTGCAAGCAAAGCCGAGCGGCGTCAGCCGCGAAGGCACAGGTCGTGGGGGTGGGGCCCCACGACAGAGTAAACAATGAGAGACATCATCGCCCTCGCGTGCACCGAGTGTAAGCGGAGAAATTACAGCACGACGAAGAACAAGAAGAAGACGACCGAGCGGCTCGAGATGAGCAAGTTCTGCCGGTTCTGCCGGAAGCACACGGCCCACAAGGAGAGCAAGTAATTGTTGATTGCTAATTGCAGATTGCTGATTTATTTTCGGCGTTTTCAATCAGCCATCAGCGATCAGCAATTAGCAGTCGAATTAGGCCAGTAGCTCAATTGGCAGAGCACCGGTCTCCAAAACCGGGGGTTGGGGGTTCGATTCCCTCCTGGCCTGCCAGGCCCACGGGGCGGTCCGAGCCGAGCGACAGCGTCAGTTCGGCCGGCGAATGGGGGTGGGCCCGACGAAAAGTGCGCGAGGCCGAGTCCAGGCTCGAAGCCGAGCAAGAGCGTAAGTTCAGCGGGCGCGTGGGGGTCGGGCCAGAAGGTAACGCGAGGCCGAGAGTCTACGTTCGAGGCCGAGCAAGAGCGTAAGTTCAGCGGGCGCGTGGGGGTGGGGCCAGAAGGTAACGCGAGGCCGAGAGTCTACGCTCGAGGCCGAGTGACAGCGTCAGTTCGGCCAGCGAGTGGGGGTGGGGCCCCACGAGAAGTAAACAAAGATGGCTGTCAATAACACAACGACGCTCGACACCGTGAAAGAGGCCGCGGGCGGCCGCATCGAGCACGCGCGTCTGTTCCTGAGTGAAGTACGCAACGAGCTCAAACGCGTCACGTGGCCGACACAAAAAGAGGTATACGCGACAACCGTCGTCGTCATCCTGACGTCGATCTTCTTCGGCTTGTACCTCTTCATTCTGGACTACGGGCTCAACAGCCTGGTGCAGTGGATCTTCCGGCGGTTTGGTGCGGCATGACCGACGTCGCGACGAAGAACTGGTACATCGTCCA
>QHWL01000029.1:11285-13399 GCA_003222555.1 Acidobacteriota bacterium
ACGGGCTGCAGAACGACATCGGCGAAGTCCTCATCCCGACCGAGGACGTCGTGGAGATGCGCGGCGGCAAGAAGGTCGTGACGGCGAAGCGATTCTTCCCCGGCTACATCCTTGTCGAGATGAACATGTCCGACAACGCGTGGCACGTGGTCAAGAACACGCCGAAGGTCACCGGCTTTGTCGGCGCGGGCGCCAAGCCCACGCCGTTGAGTAAAGACGAAGTCGAGCAGATTCTCACGCAAGTGAAGACCGCCGCCGAGAAGCCGAAGCCGAAGTACATGTTCGAGAAGGGCGAGCAGGTGCGGATCAATGAAGGACCGTTCACCAGCTTCAACGGTGTGGTCGATGACGTGAACCTCGACAAGAACACGCTCAAGGTGATGGTCACGATCTTCGGAAGGTCGACGCCGGTGGAATTGGACTTTCTTCAGGTCGAGAAGATCTGAGGCGCCTGCGGCCACGCCGACCGAGGACGTGGAAATCCGAGGCGAGGCGTCAGCGTAAGTTCGCGCTGGGGGTGGGGCTCCAGCGCCAATGAAAAAAGTTGGCGGGGCGTACGGGGCCCCACGACAAAGTAAGAATTAGACACGGAATCATGGCCAAAAAAGTTCAAGCAATGGTGAAGCTCCAGATCGCCGCCGGCAAAGCGACGCCGGCGCCGCCCGTGGGCACGGCGCTCGGCCCGCAAGGCGTGAACATCATGGACTTCTGCAAGAACTTCAACGCGAGGACGGCCAAAGACGAGGGGCTCATCATCCCGGTCGTCGTCACCGTGTATGCGGACCGGTCCTACACCTTCATCACCAAGACGCCCCCGGCCGCGGTGCTCTTGAAGCGCGCCGCGAACATCGCGAAGGGCTCGGCTGAGCCCAACAAGACCAAGGTCGGCACGGTAACAGCCAAGCAGGTCGAGGACATCGCGAAGACCAAGATGCCGGACCTCAATTGCGATTCGCTCGAGTCTGCGATCAAGGCCGTTGCCGGCACCGCGCGTTCGATGGGATTAGATGTGGTCACTCTAAGCGGGCAGTCGTCGCCAGCAATGCCGAGCCGCGTATCGCGGCGAAGGCACGGAGGCTGGGAGTGGGTCGCCTGACAGAGTCGTCACTCTAAGCGGGCAGTCGTCGCAAGCAATGCCGAGCCGCGTATCGCGGCGAGGCACAGGCGCTGGGGGTGGGGCCCCAGCGCAAGTAAGCAAAGTGAAAGGGCTTCATGCGCAAACGTGGCAAGAAGTTCGCGGCCGCCAGGGCGCAGGTCGCCGTCGATCGCAGCTATACGATCGAGGAAGCGATCCCGCTCGTGCAGAAAGTGAAGTTCGCCAAGTTCGACGAGACCGTCGAGCTGTCGCTGCGGCTCGGGGTCGATCCCAAGCACGCGGATCAGATGGTGCGCGGCACCGTCGTGCTGCCGTTCGGCCTCGGTAAGACCAAGCGCGTGCTCGCCATTGCGGGCGGCGAGAAACAGAAGGAAGCACAGGAGGCCGGCGCCGATGTGGTCGGCGGCGAAGAGCTCGTCGAGAAAATCCAGGGCGGCTGGATGGATTTCGACGCCGTGGTGGCGACCCCCGAAGTGCTCGGCCCGCGCGGACTGATGCCCAACCCGAAGACCGGCACGGTCTCGGTCGACATCGCCAAGGCCGTCAGGGAAATCAAGGCCGGTAAGGTGGAGTTCCGCGTCGACAAGACCGGCATCGTCCACGCCCCGGTCGGGAAGGCGTCGTTCGCGACCGATTCACTGGTGGCCAACACGCACGCCCTGGTCGAGAGCATCGTCAAGGCGAAGCCACCGGCGGCCAAAGGCAAGTTTCTCAGAAGTGTCACGCTGTCGTCGACGATGGGTCCGGGAATCAAGATCGACACGACACACATAGACGTCGCGGTGAAACACTGATGGCAGTCACCAGAGCGGACAAGGAAGAAGAGCTTCAGCAGCTGGAGCGGGCCTTCAAGGGGTCGGACAGCGCGATCCTCGTCGACTACAAGGGCCTCAACGTCCCGCAAGTCACCGAGCTGCGCCGGCAGCTCCGCGGCGCGAAGGCGAAGTACAAAGTCGTGAAGAACACGATCGCCAAGCGGGCGCTCAAGGGGACGCGCTTAGAGGTGCTGACCGAGTAT
>QHWL01000029.1:13421-15483 GCA_003222555.1 Acidobacteriota bacterium
TGCCTACACGGCCACCGATCCGGTCGCCCTCGCCAAGACGCTGACGACCTTCGGCAAGACGGCGCCGACGATGACCGTCAAGGCCGCCATCGTGCAGGGGCGCGAGATCAGGCCAGCCGAAGTCCTCGAGCTGGCCGCGTTGCCTGGCAAGCCCGCGCTTTACGCGAAGCTGCTCTATGTGCTGCAGGCGCCGATGGTGCAAATCGTGAGCGTGTTGAACGCCGCGCCGCGCGACCTGATGAGCGTGTTGGTGCAGTTGGAGAAGAAGCGCGGTGAGCAGGGACCAACAGGTGAGAAGGTCTGAACAGCCTGTGAACAAACCGTTAACCGCCGAGACCGCCGAGACCGCGGAGAAAGAAAAAGCTAAGAATTCTCGGCGCGCTTCCGGGTGCTCTGCGGTAAAACGGCGCATTTTTAGCGGAAAGTCGTGACAAGCAATACCGAGCGGCGATGAGCCGCGAAGGCACAGGGACTGGGGTTTGGGCCCCGCAGTTGTTGACTGAACGGATAGTCGTGACAAGCAAGGCCGAGCGGCGATGAGCCGCGAAGGCACAGGCGCTGGGGGTGGGGCCCCAGCGCAAAGTAAAGAAAGAGAGACACCAAAATGGCTGAAGTGACGCAACAGCAGGTGGTCGAGTACATCAAGGGGATCACCGTCCTGGAGCTTTCGCAGCTCGTGAAGACGCTCGAGTCGGAGCTGGGGGTGTCCGCGGCCTCGGCGATGCCGATGGCGATGCCGGCGGGCGCTGGTGGCGGCGCGGCGGCTCCGGCCGAAGAGAAGACTGACTTCACCGTGGCGGCAACAAGATCAACGTCATCAAGGTCGTCCGCGAGATCACCAGCCTGGGTCTCAAAGAAGCCAAAGACCTCGTCGAGGGCGCGCCCAAGCCGATCAAGGAAGGGATCCCCAAGGACGAGGCCGCAGCCATCAAGAAGAAATTCGAGGACGTCGGCGCGAAGGTTGAGATCAAGTAGGGATTTGGGATTGGGGATTCGGGATTCGGCGGACCCGGGTCTCCCGTCTCACGCTCGTTGATCGCACCGTAGGCCGGCTCGGGTTGGGTTCGATATCACGAATCCCACATCCCGAACCCCGAATCCCGAGGTTTTTACAACGATGTACAGCCTTCCCAAAAACGTTTACCGCGAGCGCATCGACTTTTCGAAAATCAAGACGACCGTTCCGATCCCGAACCTGATTGAGATCCAGAAGAAGTCGTACGAACGCTTTCTGCAGATGAACCGTCTGCCCAGTGAGCGGGAGGACGCGGGTCTCCAGTCGGTGTTCAAGTCGGTCTTCCCGATCAGCGACTTCCGCGAGAACTCGTCGCTCGAGTTCATCGAGTACTCGATCGGCAACTGGGAGTGCAAGTGCGGCAAGCTCGCCGGCCTGCACCACCTGCGGAAGCCCTGCAGCAGCTGCAGCGCCACGCTCATCGCCGACCCGTTCGGCGATCGCGAGGTGCTCTGTCCGCGCTGCGGCAAGGCGAACCAGGCGCGCGGCGACATCTGCGACGTCTGCGGCAACACCGTCGGGCTCAAGCTGAAGTACGACGTCGACGAGTGCCAGGAGCGCGGCATGACCTACGCCGTGCCGTTGAAGGTGACGATCCGTCTCGTGGTCTGGAACAAGGACCTGCAGACCGGCGTCAAGACCATCCGCGACATCAAGGAGCAGGAGGTCTACTTCGGCGACATCCCGCTGATGACCGAGAACGGGACCTTCATCATCAATGGCACCGAGCGCGTCATCGTCTCGCAGCTGCACCGCTCGCCGGGCGCCTTCTTCCACTCGGAAGACAAAACGCTCTACGTTGCCCAGATCATCCCGTACCGCGGCTCCTGGGTGGAGTTCGAGTACGACACGAAGAACCTGTTGTACGTCCGCATCGATCGCAAGCGGAAGTTTCTGGCGTCGGTGTTCCTCCGCGCGCTCGGTCTGCGCGGCGCCGACGAGCTCATCCGGAGCTTCTACAGCGTAGACAAGCTGTACATCAAGCAGGGAGCGCTTTACTGGGCGGTGGCCGACAGCCTGGTCGGGCTGCGCGCGGCCAAAGACATC
>QHWL01000751.1 GCA_003222555.1 Acidobacteriota bacterium
TCGCGCCGGCCGCCGGCGCTCTTGAAGGTCGACTCGGCATGAAGCTCACACACTGCGCAGACCGGAGGCCTCGCTGTCATCTGTCGCCACTCGCATTCTCTACTGCGCGCGGGGCCCCGACCTTCTAGACGGCGCCGGGGCCCCACCCCCGGCGCGCTGAGCTCAAGGCTGCCTAGACGGCGCCGGGGCCCCACCCCCGCCGCGCTGCGCTCAAGGCTGCCTGGACGGCGCCGAGGCCCCATTCACGGCGCTCCGGGCTCAAGGCTGCCACGCACTGGCGCTGCGCCGCTCGAACACTCGCTACGGTCACCCCAACGCGGTTGCCGCGTTCGGGTCCCACGCGCGGCTGCTGCGCGTGGGGCCCGCGGTGGGGGCCCCGGCTCCTCGCGCCGGTCGCAGGCGCTCTTCACACCGGAGACGTGCGTCATACCCCACGCCCCGTCCTGAAGCGCTCCTGCACGTGCTCGAGCCCTTGCTTGAAGAGGCCGACGATATGCTGGTCGTCGAGGGTGTAGTAAATCATCCGCCCCTCGCGCCGGGGGCGCACCAGCCGCATGCCGCGGAGGAGGCGGAGTTGATGCGACACGGCCGATTCACTCAACCCGAGCAGACGCGCGATATCGCAGACGCACAACTCCGCGCGCGATAGCGCGTCGAGAATTCGGACGCGCGTCGTGTCGCCCAGCACCTTGAACGTCTCTGCCAGCGCGACGACAGAGCTGTCGCCGAGGAGCGTACTCTTGAGCGCCGACACCTTCGCGGCCTCGAGGTGAAAGACGTCGCAGGAATCTTCCAGCGTTTTGACTATCATCGCCACATCCATGCATATATGAACACATGCTCATATATGCAGTATACGTCGTTCGGTGGCCTGCGTCCAGGCCCATATCCAGGTGAGCTCGGGCGAGGCTCAGCGCGAGTGCACCGAGGGGCCGGTCGAGGCCGCTCTGGCGCTGGGATTGGAGAGCGCTGCAGCGATCACTGAATGGTGATCGTTCCCTGGAGCGACACCACCGTGTCCTGATTGTGGTCGTGATATCCGCACGTCCGCACCGTGTTCATGTTTCCCGTCTGGCGACTCTGGCCGGGATTCAGGGTTCCCACATCGTTGATCTCGGGGCAATCGGTATGTTCCGGATGCGGGTTCGAATACATATCGTGCCTGCGCGAGTCGTTGTTGACAAAGGTGACCTGGCTGCCTCTGGCAATCGTGATGTTCCGCGGACTGACGGCGTTGTTCGCGATGGTGATCGTCCCGCCTCCCGGGGTCGGCGTCGGCGTCGGCGCTGGCGTCGGAGTTGGCGAGGGACTGCTGCTCGAGCAGTCAGCGCACGCGGCCAACAGGATCGCCATCGAGCCGGCCCTGACGAACCGCCAGGTGACCATCATGTTTGCGGTCCGCATGATTATTTCGCTGTCGTGGTGCAGCGCTTTAGAGCTTATGAAAAATGCACGTTTGAACGCAGAGCTCGCAGAGCACGCTGAGAAATCCTTCGTATTTCTTCTCTGCGACCTCCGCGGTCTCTGCGTTGAACGTGATTGTTCACAACCTCTTCAGACCTGCGTCCCTAGAAAAATTTTCGCGAGATATTGAAGCCCATGTACCAGTCCTTGTCCTCCCCCGGCCTGGGCTCCGGCCCGCCGCGCGCGATCTGGCCCATCGTCGTACCGAAGGAGTCCGAGAAATTCAGCTGAAAGAGGTGGCCGCCGGCGCGCTTCTCGATGGCGAAGCCGCCGTGGGTCACCCCAGGCCGATACCCCGACACC
>QHWL01000032.1 GCA_003222555.1 Acidobacteriota bacterium
CGTGAAGAAGATCGGCAACACGCAGACGAGCAAGCCGGGGGATCGTCCGGTCACGCCGATCACGATTCAGTCGGTCACGATCGAACGTAAGTGACGGGTCTATCGCTTTTCCGCCCACGGGCGACGCGACTCCCACCGCTTCGCGGCGGGCAACCGCGCGACGTTCCACATCTCGCCACAGGTTTCGCAGCGCCAGTAGCTGTCCGAGTCGGCGACCTTGCTCACGGTTGCAATCTTCGCCGATCCGCAGAAGGGGCATGTCGTTGGTGGCGACGAGGTTGCGTCCTGATTCATGAGGATTGACCCGCTTGGCTCGATGGCAACTTCCACTATATAGCAAGCGTAGCGCAGGATCGTAAACACAGAACTTCAGTCCTGCTCACACCCAAGGCACCCTCGCACGATTCGCCAGCCTGCCACAGGCACCAAGAAGGTCAACCGGCTCAGCTCGCCGGACCCAGACCTCGCAGAAGCACAAGGTCGCGGGCGACTAGCCTTTTCTTCTCGGCGAACTCGGCGGTCTCGGCGGTTGACGGTTTGTTCAGAGGCTCTTAAGGCGGACACCACGACACTCTCGTATCCAGCGTCCGGGCCGGGACCGCGGCCGCCGCTTTTAGAAATCGAGCTGCCCGCCAAATTTGAACAAGCGGCCGGCCAGAATCTGCTGCACGTTCAACCACTGCGCCCCGTATCGCGTGTTGGTCGACAGGATAGGGCTCGCGTTGAGCGCGTTGTAAATGTCGAAGTTCCCCCGCACCTTGACTCTCCCGAACTGGACCAACCGGCTGAATCGGACGTCCAGCTGTTGGATCCGATCCTCGTACAGCCTGCCGGCGGGAATCAGATCGATCGTCGCCGTACCGGCGGCGCCCGACGCCAGATTGCGGCCGAGCGACGGGACAACCTGCGCATTGGTCGCCACGTAGGTCGCGGTAATCGGGATCCCGGGCAAGTTCTGGTACGTCGCGCTGATCTGGAGTCTCCAGGGCAGCGGGTAAACGACCAGGAATTTGAGCTGCGTCGCGGCAGACCACGGCGGCGTGACATGGCAGAATGCTTCCGTGCGAGGGGTTATCGATGTCGGCGTCGCTAAGGCCTGAGCCAGCAGCGTCGGATCGCTGTTCTGATAACAGTTGTCGGTTACTGTGCGGCCGCTGCTCATGCCCCCTGAAACCTGCCCGCCCTGCGCAAAACGCGCGCTGAGGGTCACGTCCACGCCGTTGAAGACCTCGGTCTGCGTGCCGAAATTCGATCCCCGGGTTACGACGTTGCTGACCCTGCCGAAGAGCGTCGGCGTCACGTCATACAACCCGCAGAGCTGGTTCCCGCCGCCACCCGGCAGTCGGCCATCCACCGGCGTCGTGATGCAGTACGGATCGTAATTCGCCGGCGTCACCGCCTGATTGTCAGTGACGAGGAAGTTACCGTACCACGTGCGGAAATAGCCGACATTCAGTGCGAGGCCCGGCCGAAGCTCGTGCTGCACGGAGATCGAGCTTTGCCAGTTGTAGAATTGACTGTCGTTGAAGCCCGCCAGCGCGTCGGCCGCATAGGTCGTGTTTCCGGCTCGCACCTGACCAAAGCTCGTGTCGGACAATAAGCCGCACTCCCCGTTCACGCCCGGAACGCTCGCGTCGAGAACGCAGTCGGGAGTGTAATCCCCATTGCGATCCGTCCACGTTCGCGTCGCGCTGCTGGCCTGGTTGCTGATCGGATTATTCAGCGCGGCGTTGCCGTTGCCCGATGTCCCGCTCACATACCGGCCCAGAAACGCCTTGAGCGCGGTCTTGCCGGTGCCAAACACGTCGTAGGACACACCCAGCCGCGGGTCGATGTTCTTCCAGTACGGCGAGTTCTTCACCGCCGGGAGATCGCGCGCCGGCACGAAAAGGCCCGCCGCGAAGTGCTGGGCAGGAATGGACGCGTTGAACGAATCGTACCGTACGCCCAGGTTGAGCGTCAGCTTCCGGACCGTCCACTGATCCTGCCCATAGACTCCGACGGTGGTCGCGTGATCCGCAACCCCGTAGGGCGTCGCATAGATCGTGACCGATTGGGGCACCTGGTTCCGGAATGTGTAAGACCTCGCACCGTGGATGCCATTGAAGTTGTTGTAGTTTCGGTGGGTATGGGTCATCTCCATCGCATTGAACCCGGCTTTGAAGGCATGCGACCCCGTGATGTACGACACCGCGAACCGCTGTGCGCCTTTGCTGCTGATGTTGTTCGTCGAGTAGCAGCAGGTGTTGCCTACGGCGTTGGCCCGCGCCCCGTACCGGAGGTTCGTCGCGAGATCGGTGACGGCGATGTCGTTGGGCCCGACTTCCGGTTTCGCTTTGGCGTTGATGGCGGCGATACTCATCGACGAGGCCGCCTCGAAGAGCAGCCGGTTGGTGGCCGGACGGTTCCAGCTGACGATCGCCACCCAATTAGGCTGGTAAAAATGATCTCCGGCCGCTTCTGGCGCAATAATCGTCGTTCCGGTTCCCAGGTTGTCGATGGGGCAGTTACAGTTGTCTTGAATGCTGTAGGAAGCCGCGATTTTGTCTTTCGCTGAAGCCTGCCACGTCAGACGAACATTGTCGTCCCTGTAGAAATCGTTTCTGAATGCTGGACGGCTCGGATCGGGCGCGTAGAACAACGTGCCCTGGAGTCTGTTGTAGAAATTCCCGGGAATATACGTGGAGGCGGCCCATTTCCGGTGGGCCGTGAAAAACCACAGCTTGTCCTTCCTGAGCGGACCGCCCACCGACCCCGAAACGTCGTAGACGTCTCGCACCGAGGGCGTGGCGAGAAGGCCGCGGACGCGCAGCGCGTCCGTCAAATTGCTGCTCTGCAGGTGAGGGTTGGTGTAAGCGGTCGAAAACCCTCCGTTGAACGTGTTTCCGCCGTCCTTGGACACGATGTTCACCAGAACGCCGGCCGTGAAGCTTTCGGCGGAGATGCCGCTCGTCTCGAGGACGATCTCCTCGGTATTTTGCGGGTTGAAGCTGTAGGTTACCGGAGAGAAGAGGGTCGCGTCGAGGCCTTCGCGATTGAAGTTGATGTCGGCCGAACGTCCGCCGTGGATCGAGAACGGCGCGCCCCCCTCACCCTGTGTGCCGCCGACATCCTGCGTGGTGGCGGTGCCGACAGCCCCTGGGAGGAGCGAGGCATACGCGCCGCTGCGTCGGGTGGTCGGGACCGCGTCCAGCGTACTGCGCGCGATTGTCTGTTGTTGGATGACGTTCTGCGTGTCCACCACCGGAGCCGCCCCTGAGACCGTGACCGTCTCCTCGAGCGTGCCCACCTTCAGCTCGGCATTCACGGTCGTGGTGAACGCCGTCGTCAACTCGAGGCCTTCCCGCTTGACCGTGCTGAAGCCGGGCAAGCTGAACGTGACGACGTAAGTGCCGGGCCGCAGATCGACGATCTTGAATTGCCCTTGATCGTCGGTGACCCCCGCGCGGACCTTTTCGATCAAGGCGGGGCTCGTGGCTTCCACCGTGACGCCGGGCATCACCGCGCCAGATGTGTCTTTCACGACGCCGGCGATCGTGGCGTTGACCTGCGCTCCCGCGGCCGCCGGAGGCAGCAGGAAACACACCACCATGACAACACGCGCAATGCTCCTGGCGTTCATGACCTTCATCTCCCTCCTGAAGAGCCTGTGAACCATGCCACGTTTGAACGCAGAGCTCGCAGAGCACGCCGAGAAATCTTCGGGCATTTCTACTCTGCGGCCTCCGCGGTCTCTGCGTTGAGCGTGATTTGCTCACAAGCTCAGAAGGCCTGCGCCACTAGAGGTTTGTCGCTGTGTCTTTTACTTGGGTGGCGTCGGCGTCGCAACTTCGGTTTCTGCGCCAGGGGCAGATCCGCCGAAGAACAGCTTTCGCCCGTCGGGAAACGTCATGTTGACGCCGACTCCTTTGTGTTCCCCGCTCTTGGCTTGATAACCGTTCACGATGATTTCCGTTCCAATCGGGAGGGTCTCCTTCGTCACGCCCTTTCTGATCAAAGAGTTCGGGCTGCCGCCTTCGAAGCCCCAGTTCACCACTTTGCCGTCCGGGTCTTTCACGTCCAGCCAGAACCACGAGTGGGGATTCATCATTTCCACTTTGGTGATCACACCCTGGAGGACGATCGGCTTCGAGTTGTCGAACGTCGCCGCAAACGCGTGATGAGCCCGGATCGGCGCCGCCCGCAGAAGCAGACCGCAACCAACAACCAGAACAACTAGCGTTGCTCGCATCTCAATTCCCTCCTGCTTCTCGAGTCCACCGCATTCTCAATGATTCGGATCGCGACCGCTCGCCCCGTCCGACTCATTTCTTCGCGCCTTCCGCGGCGGCCTTCTCCTGGGCACGCGCTCCCTCGAGGATGTTGATCGCCCCGTTATTCCCCTCGTGACACGCGTACTCGAACATCGGCCCCTCAACATGGGTCATGGGAACAATTGCCGACCAGGGTTTCGTCCAGGTCGTCGGATCGTCGATCGTGAACTTGTACTCGATTGTCTCGGCGTCGAGGCGCGCGAAGCGCTCGGTGATGCGCAGGGTCTGAGCATTGGCGTTCTGATAGGTCGCGCCAGGCCGGAAATTCGTGGTCTCCACGACCAGCGTGTTGCCCTCCCAATGGCCGCGTGAGTCCCCATGCCACTGGCGCATGGTTTGTGCGAGATGCGGGCGCCCGTCCAGAGGAATGATACGAGCCTCGCTGTTCCACTCGTATTCGATCATCACGAATCCCGGTCCCTGCACGATGTGGGAATTATTGTCGTAGGCGCCGGGAAGAATCGGCGGGCCCCCAAAGGTGAGGCAACGGACGCCCAGCCCCAAATCCTCCGGACCGTCGAACTTTTGACCGCCGCCGCCTCCTTCGGGGTCGGCGGCACGAGCTGGCCTCCTTCGGGCCTGCGCCTCCGGCGTCAAGGGAGGAATTCGGCCGTCTGGCGGATCGACGACGAGCGACGTTCGCTTGTTTGGTTTCACACCGTTCTGCCATGCGTCCAGCGCGTACACGGTGGCGTCGTAAACCGGCGTTTCAGCAGAGTTGGCAAACGTGAACTCATAAGAATGCTGCACGCCCTGCTTGAAGACCTCCGCCGTCTCCTCTTCCGTCAAAAACTCCCGCCCTCCATATTTAGCGGGTCGTTCCATGGGCGTAAAACTGAGGCTCGTCCAGTAGCCCTGCAGGTCCGGCTGGCCGTCTGGCGTACGTGGGTGCGTCCAGGCTTTCGCCGGCGCCGCCTTGGCTGGCGCCCCCTTGGCCGGCGCAGCAGACGCTGACTGGGCTGCGACCGACGCGGGCGCCGACAACACCATCGCCATCACGATTGCCAACGCGCCCGATGACGCAAAACAGCGTGCCCTCATCTGAACCTCCTGACGCCTGTTTCCTCGAGTAGACCCTTATTATCGATCGTTGCTGCCTGAAAAAACGCGACGTTTGAACGCAGAGCTCGCAGAGCACGCTGAGAAATCCTGGCATTTCTTCTCTCACCGGCGGTCTCCCGCCTCCGCTCGGCGTGGTTTCCGAGCTTCGGCGAGGCTCGCCGACCAGCCTCCGCCAAGCCTACGGCGGTCCGCCGAAGCTTCAGCGAAGGCGGAAGCGCCTCCGGCGCGAAGGCGGCTGCGTTTCACGTGATCTGTTCACAAGGCTGTCGATCATTTCACTTGCCTGACGGCTTGCGGAAACGCCCGTACAGCATCTCCTCCACGAACTCCACGCAATTGAAGTCCAGGAGCTGTACATTCTTTTCCATCCGGCGATAGAGGGGGAAGCTCATCTTCCAGGGACGCGTAAACACCTTCGGGTCCTCGATGGTGGCTTCGTACATGAGGTGGTAAGGACTGACCGGCGTATAGCGTTCGATCACGTGGAGCGCATCGCTATGGTAATTGCCAGCCCGGTCGAACCAGGTGTAGGGGACGAACCCCGTCGAGTCGACGACCAGCGTATCGCCATCCCAGCGCCCGTTCGACCACCCCTCCCAACTATCAGCGGGAGCCTTCTTCTGATCGTCCATATAGATGGTGCGCAGGGCGTGCGCGTACTCGTAGGCGATCATGATGTCTTTCTGACTCTGGATAATTTGAAACGGATAGGGCATGTAGTTGGCGCGCGGCAGGCCCGGTCGAAAACATTTGAGCTCCGGGTCGCCCGTGTCGTGCCGTCTGTCATCGCTGTAGATTTTCGCGACCATCCGGTTGTCGACGTTCTGCTTCTTTTTCGCCAACGCCTCCGGGCGGTACGGAATTTCGCCGCCCTCCACCACGCCCTGGCCCGCGGGCCATGCGCCGTACGCGCCCATCATCTCGGGACGAGGTCCCGACTGCGCCTGATGGTCCTGCACATCGATGTTCGCCGTGACGAGGGCTTCCCAAATCCCGTTCAAGTCGGCTTTGCCGTCCGCCGTCCGGGGCGCCCGGTACGGGGGAAACTGCCCAGGAGTCGGGGCCTGTCCAACGGCCGGAGCCTGAGCCGCAATCGACTTGACGCCCAGCGAGAGGACCGCGACTACGCCAGCCGTCGCCAGACCGATCATCACATTTCGAAACCCAGTCCGCATCGGAGATACTCCCTTCCGGAACAGACACTTAATGGCGGAAACTTACGCTTCGATCTATTCGATGTCAAGGCTGCTGTGGCTCGCTGTGGATCGCATGCCGGGCAAGATCCGCCGTAGGGCACGACCTTGACAGACACGCCTTCGCGGACGGATAAGTGACAATAAAATAATGCCCGCTGAATGATCCGGGCAGTCGATCGGACGCCGGGCGTGAAAATCCTGAACGATCGGGAGGAGAATCATGCGAACGTTTCTCACGTCAGTGTGCGCGACAGCGCTGGTCGCCGCATCCATCGCAGCCGGTCAGAGCGATACGCTTCCCGCCGCTGGTGGGGACATTCAAATCACGCCGATCATGCGCGCGAGCATCCAGATTGAATTCGCGGGCAAGGTCATCCAGGTGGATCCCGTCGTAAAGACCGATCCTAAACAGCAGGCCGATCTGATCCTCGTGACCGACATCCACGCTGACAATCTCGATCCGGAGGAGATCGCGAAGATTCGCAAGCCCGGCGCCCCCGTCGTGATGCCGGCCGCGGCCGCGACCGAAGCCGGGACCAAGATTCCGCCGCCGACGACGGTGATGGCCAATGGCGAGGCGAAAACCGTCGCCGACATCAGCATTGTCGCGGTGCCCGCGTACAACGCACGGCGGGGTCCGAAGCCCGGCGAGTTCTATCACCCCAAGGGGCGCGGTAACGGCTACATCGTGACGCTGGGCGGGAAACGGCTGTACTTCGCGGGCGACACGGAGTGCACGCCCGAGATGAAGGACCTCAAGACCATCGACGTGGCGTTTGTCCCGATCAACATGCCGTCCACGATGACCCCGGCCGAAGCCGCGGACTGCGTCAAGGTCTTCCAGCCGAAAATCGTCTACCCGTATCACTACGAGGGACAGAAGAACGACGAGGCGTTTTTCCGAGCGTTCCTCAGGGGGACGCAGATTGAAGCCCGGGTCCAAACCAAGTGATTATCACGAAGGCACGAGATCCGCGAAGAATGACTTTGTACAAGAACACTTCGTGGTCCTCCTGGCGCTTCGTGAAGAGCACTCACTTCGTGCCGTTTTTAACAGCTTCTTCAGCTTTCTCTCGGGCGCGACCTCCAGCCAGGAGGTGCACCATGTCGTAGTTCCCTTCGTGACACGCGTACTCGTACACCTGGCCGTTCGTCCGGTTCCAGGGAATCATCGCTGCCCAGGGTTTCGTCCACGTCTTCGGATCTTCGACCCTGAATTCGTAGTTGATCGTATCCGCATCGACGCGCGTGAAGCGTTCGACGAGATGAAAGGTGTCGGCATTCGCCCCGCCAAACGGACTGTCCGGCCGGAAGTTGGTGGTCTCGATGACCAGCGTAGTGCCCTCCCATCGGCCTCGCGTGTCGCCGAGCCACTGGCGGAGGTTCTTGCCAATATGGGGACGCCGATCCACCGGGATGATGCGAGCGCTGTGGATCATCTCGACCATGATCACGACGTACCCGGGGCTTTGAAAAATCTGAAAACCGTTGTTGTAGGAGCTCGGACGATATGGCGGGATGTCTTGCCGAATGATGCAACGAAACGGCAGGCTGCCTTCTTGCGCGCTCCACGGCGCGCCCGCGATGAAATGAGCTGCAGCCTCTTCCCGGGCAGCCCGCGCCTTCTGCCCCTCCGGCGCAGGAGGCACCAAGGGCGGAATTCTCCCATCCGGCGGATCCACGATCAGCGACGGTCGACGGTCCGGGACGATGGTTCCGTGGTCCATCCAATGATCGTTGTACGCACGGGCGACGTCTTCGTCGGTCCCCACCCCGTCGCGACGATTCCGACTGACGCTGTCCAGTATTTCTTCGGCCTCCTCGTCCCCGAGCACGTCTTTCTCTCCAAGCTTCCCGTTGGGCCGCTGAAACGGCGTGATCGTGGCGTCGTTCCATAGTCCCTGCAGGTCCGGGTCGCCCCACGACGTATGAGGCACAGTCCACGTCTTCGCCGGCTTGGCCGCCTTCGCCACGCACCCGACGCAGCCGTTCTTGGCGAGTGGATCTCGCTTCTGCGTCTGCCCCTCGGGCTTGGGCGACCATCTCTCCAGGTCCTGGGCAGGCGCCGCCACGGGCGACATCACCACAACCACCAGGGTGGCCATACCCAGTGAAGCGAGGAATCGACAACTCATGAGACACCTCATTTCGATCGCGACACCTTACTGTACACCAGGACTTTGCTAGTCCTTGGTCCTTGGGCCCTGGGCCTTGGTCCGTCCTTGGTCTGTCC
>QHWL01000750.1:0-1718 GCA_003222555.1 Acidobacteriota bacterium
TGGCGGCGCCCTCGATGGAAACCGAATCTCGCCGGAAGGGCTTGAAAGGGACCGGCGTTGGAATGCGCAAGGTGTAGGCACCGGCTTGCATCCTCGGGAATTCGAATTTGCCCGCGGCGTCGGTATAAACGGTGGTTCGGACACCGTTCGGTGCGATGAGCTGGACGCCTACACCCTCGGGAGAATCGCCGCTTTTGATCCGCACCACTCCGGTGGCGCCGCCGTTAAGCCCGCTCTGAACCGGCCACCTTTTCGTCTCGGCCCGATACCAGGGGTTCAGCGGAGGTTTTTTACCGTCCGCGCAGCATGTTCCCGAGTGGAAATAAGCTCGCAGATCCGCGATGTCGGCATCGGACAGGCTGAACTTGAACGCCGGCATGAAGGGACCGCCCTCTTTGATTTTGGCGGTGACCGTATCGTCGCTGACGAGAGCGCCACCTACCAGGTTCTTGCGTTGATAGAGATCCTTCAACAAGGGCGCGCTCTTGGCGTATTGGTTGTGACACATCCAACATTTAAAGAAGTAGATGTTTTCACCGCGCCCCGCGCCGCTATCGGCCACAACTCGATAGGTATCCAGCCGGAGCGAGCGCTGGAGATCGTCGGTGGCGATTTCCTTATCGGCCACCGCGGCCGTCGCCGCGAAACACACAACCATTCCAATGGCTCCAATGGCGAGCGAAACCAGCATCGCTCGCGATCGAACATCTCTTCGGCTTTGCATTGGCATACGTGCCCCCTGAGTGGATGTATTTCTTGGCCTTCCGGCAGTCGATAGGATACTCCTATTTGTGGGAAAGGCCTTCCTTGTTGTCGTGCCTTTCCGCACGCGCGAGGACGATCCGCGCCCGTCGCGCTAGAATATTCGGTCCGATGGATCGCAGCGCGCGTAACTGGCGACTGGTTCCCGCCGATGAGCGGGGCATCGATGCTGAAGAAAGCGCCGCGGATCCGTTTTCGCCGGGGCTCGATTTTCTGTCGAGCGTTCACGTCGTGCGCGTTCGGCTGGACGACACGCTCGCAGATCCGATCGAGCTGCTCGACGATGAGGAACGTGTGCGTGCGGCCCGATTCGTCTTCGATCGCGACCGCCGACGCTTCATCAACGCTCATGCATGGGTCCGAGTCGCGCTCGGCCGGTGCGTCGGTCGCGCCCCGGAATCACTGCGCTTCGCTTCCGGCGGGCGCGGCAAGCCCCGCCTGGTCGGCCCAGGGATCGATCTTCGTTTCAACTTGTCGCATGCTGGAGAGCGGGCGTTGATCGCCATCACGTCGGGGCGCGAAGTCGGCGTGGACATCGAGAAGGAGCGGCCCATCGAGGTGTTCGAGCTGGCGCGCCGGTTCTTCTCGCCGCCTGAATCGAGCGAGTTGCAGAACATCGCCGCGTCCGACCAGATCCCGGCGTTCTTTCGCTGCTGGACGCGCAAGGAGGCGTTCATCAAGGCGCTCGGCGACGGCCTTGCGTTTCCACTCGACGGGTTCGCCGTCAGCCTCGGCAATGACGGCTCGTCGCAACTGCTGCGGGCGTGCTCGTCGGCGCCGGACGCCCTGCAGCAATGGCGCGTCGTCTCGCTGCCGACCGAAGCCGGTTACGTCGCGGCCGTCGCCGCCCGCGCCGGCGATTGGCGTGTCGTTCGATGGAACGCAACGACGCGCGACGTGTGACGAGGGCGCGCCAGTCGAAGCAAGCTGCGTCAATCAGTCGCGGACTCGCAGCA
>QHWL01000750.1:1781-3124 GCA_003222555.1 Acidobacteriota bacterium
ACGAACTTGATTCCCCATCCGTTCAAGCCAGCGAAGGTGTTTTCCGACTGGGCGACCAGCTGTGCCTTCGGTTTTCCTGTAAGCTCACCGAATACGACTCCGTCAGAAATTGTGATCTCGATCATCCTTGGGTGTGGCCCATTTCCCCAGAGATCCTGTTCCTGGTAGGTACCGGCATATTTCGCCAGGATCCCGGCCGCGACCTTTACTTCGGCCTTCTTCTCATCGGATGCCTTGCCGACCCACAGCTCGAGGTTCTTCTTGCTCTCGTTGCAGACCGACTCCAGCATTTCGGTATCCGCCACCAAATCCGCGTTCAGGGTAACCGTCCAGGGCCGGGCGTACACCGCCGGGTCGTTCAGCGTAATTTGAATGTCCATGTGGCCGAAATCCCGGCGCCGGTAGCGTTCGGTCGTGCGTAGCGCCTCCGAATGGGGATGGCCATTGCGATCCAGCCATGTCTTGTCGTTGAATCCGAAGCTCTCGACGACCAGCGTGTCGCCGTCCCAGCGCCCAACCGAATATCCCGTCCAACTCGGATTGGGGTCTTTCTCCAATGAGCGCCCGTCCATGAAGATCTGACGATAAGTCAGATCTTCGTCCAGGAATAGAATGAGGCTCGGGGTTTGAACGATCTTGGCCTTGCGCGGGCTGTAGTTGGCGCTCGGACCCCAGGGTAGACATTGAACCGACATGTGATCTTTGCCCAGGTCTTCCGCGCGCTCGGCGGCTAACTTCTGTGCCCAAGGCTGGATTTCTCCCGGCTTCAGATCCGCGGCGGCGTTGCGCTCATATTTGAACGAAATCCTTTGCCAGATGCCGGAGAGGTCGGGCTTGCCATCGGCCGTACGCGGCGCAGCCGCGGTGAGATTCGGCTTGCCGTTCGCCGTGCGCGGGATGCCGGGCGTGGGATGGTTCAGCCACTGCGCCGCCACGGGCAGAGTCACCGCCGAGAAAATCACCACAAAGACGACGGTTTTCATACGTGACCTCCTTGCATACAACCGGCTTGGCTGTTTCCATATCTTGTATCACGAAACTTGCGGAGCGCGTGGAACTTCCCAGGACCCACCCGGCCGGCGTCACCTCGTGCGCCGAGGCGGTGGATACGCGTTGGAATAGACACTCTCGTAACGAACCCGTTTCCCCTCTTTGTCGAGAAATCCCAGCGACTGTTGAAAAAGCGCTGGCGGCGGCGAACCGGCAGGCGTGGTTCCCTCGAAGATGTAGAGACGGTTTTCGTACATGTGGATCGCTGCGAAAGTGCGGGACTTATCGGGGTTCAGGAGCTGCAGCCGATGTCCTTCGATCTGGTCCGCGTTGTAGTGCGCGTAAAGCGTCAG
>QHWL01000033.1:0-6843 GCA_003222555.1 Acidobacteriota bacterium
AGGCCGAGTCTACGCAGGGCGCAAAGGCATATCGTCCCGAAGAACAGCGTCTGACCGAACAACCCGACGAGTCCGACTGTTAGCACCGTATCCAGAAGGAGGTTGTGCGCGCGATCCGCGGTCGCTGGCCCTTCGAGCTTTCGCACAGCTGCTGGCTGGTAGCGACCCAGCGTGAAGCGGGTCGTGTCAGGTCCATATCCCACCAGCGCCCGCATCGGGCGCTGACGAAGCAGCTCGATGGCGCTGCGCCAGAGAAGCAGGCGGACCTCCCCGCTTCGCGATGTGGTCGAAGACGATTGAGTCGCCGTCGAACCGCTTGTGTTGGAGATTGGCCGGCGAGCGGCGGCGAGAAGTCCCATGACACCGATACTCACAACAGCGATGGTGAGCAGGCAGATCCGGGTTCTGAGACTGACCAGCCAGTTCAGCAGAACCCCGAGCAGCACCAGAATGCCGGCAGCAAGCGCCAGCCATACGCCCACACTTCCAGTAAGGACGATCGCCGCGGTCTGTGCCACAAGCAGGGCGAGACATGAGAACGCCGCCAGCGTGCAGGCGCGGCTCGTCGAGGCCGCCGGGTGATTTCGCCGCCAAACGCATGAGCCGGTCAGAACAGCCTGTGCAAGCGTGACGGGCCACACCATGATCAGGTAGCCGCCAAGGAAGATAGAGTTTCCCGCAGTACTCGTCACGCGACTCGGTGTGGGATTGTTCCAAAGGAGAGGGTCGACGCCCAGGCGCTGGCAGATCGCATACGCGACCGGAAACACGCTCGCCAGAAGGAACGTCAGAATCAGCCGGCTGACTTGGCCGCGCGTTCGAACGAAGAAACAGATGATCAGAAAGAAAATCAGGTAACAGAGGAGCGTGTAGGTGCCTTCGCGACGTACGTACGCGCCGTCCCACGCGATGCCAGGCGCGATGCTCGAGACCGACGCCGTCACATACGCGGCCGTCAGCACAACGGCAGCCTTCAGAGGCGCCGTGACGCTGCGGATGCCGAATGTGATGAGCCACGAGGAGCGACGGCACGCGATAACCCACGTCAACAGAGAAGCCGCTCCGAGCACCGCCACCGACCGGAGGAGTAGAATCTTCGGTTCGTCGAAGATACGCTCGGCGCGCGGATCGAATAGAGACGGCACAATGCACGCGGCAACGAGGCACGCTGCCATCCCCGCCGCCGCGGCGAATTCGGCGACGCGGAGGTCGGAGGCATCTGCGACGCCCGCGACGAGTTGGCTGGTGGGACGGGATCGCGACGGGTTCTTGGCCATCAACGCGGAGGACGTTTGCCGGCTCTGAATCGCACCGGTCGATCACGGTGCAGGAATGGCCGTCGGAAGGGCTTTACGCCTCCCCTATAGTTTGACCGCCGCCGGCGCGGAACCCGTCGAGCACCGAGGTCAGACGCTTCCTCAGTTCAGCCGACGTCAGCCACGCAGCATCGACCACGCGCACGACGTCGACCCCGCGCAGCCCGCGCTCGAGATCGGCGAAGAGCTCGTCGGTCGTGATCTCGTCTACGACTCGCGGCGGCTCGCCAACCCATGGGCGGTCGTCAGAGCTGACGCTCGATCCTCGCATCAGCTGCGAATCAACGACGCGCATGAACAGGCGCTCGCACGACAGCTCCGCCACACGCTGTCCCCGCACCTTCTTGAACAACAGGAACTCTCGGCGGTTCACGGCGTTCGACGTTACGCTCGGCGCGCGAGCTCGAGGACCGTCCGGCGCACGAGCGCGTTGGTGAGCGGAACTTTGTAACCGTTCTTCGCGAGGGGACGAGCGCCGGCGACGGCCAGTTCGCCGGCCCGCGCGGCGACCTCCTCCGTGATTCGCTGTCCGGTGAGCAGCCGTTCGACTTCCGGCAACCGCCAGGGAATCGGCGCGACGCCGCCAAGCACGACCCGGGCGTCCCGGCAAGTCTGACCGTCCATGCGCAGCACAACCGCCGCGCTGACCACGGCATGAGTCCACGCCTCGCGGTCGAGCACCTTCTCATACATGCTGCGCATGCCGCCGGCCGCGGTCGGGACGTGCACCGACGCCAGGAGCTCGTCGTTCGCCAGCACGTTTTCCGCGGCTGCGTTCTGGCGAGGCAGCACGAAAAAATCGGCAGCGGGCACTTCCCGTTCGCCGGACGGTCCGACGATGCGAAACGTCGCGTCGAGGGCGACGAGCGCGGGCGCCGTGTCGGACGGATGCACGATGTAGCTCGGCCCACCGCCGAAAATTGCGTGGAATTGGTTCTCCCCGGAAACCGAGAAGCACTGGCTGCCGCCGGCCTTCAAGCACGGGAACCCGTTGCGGTAGTACCAGCACCACGGGCGCTGACACAGGTTCCCAGCGAGCGTGCCGACATTTCTGATCTGCGGCGTCGCGACGCTGGCCGCCGCCTCCGCGAGGACGGCGTACTGGCGGTGAATCCTTGCGTCCCGGCTCAACGCATCGAGAGTGATCAACCCACCGATGGTTATTCCGCCGCCGCCGGGCGTCAGCTGGTCCAGCCCCTTGATCGGCTTCAGGCTGACGATCACGTCCGGCCGGACGATGCGCTCCTTCATGAGCGCCAGCAGATCGCTGCCGCCCCCGGCAAACGAGGCGGCCTGGCCGCTCTGCCTCGCGTCGGCGGACCGCGCAACGGCCTGCCGAAGGTCCCGAGCATTTACGTTGGTAAATGTCTTCATGCGAGCGCCCCCAGAATTCTGTCGCGCGTGATCGGCAAGTCTTTCATGCGGCGTCCAATCGCATTGCTCACGGCGTTGGCGATCGCCGCCGGCGACAAGGCTTTGCCGGATTCTCCGACGCTCTTCGCGCCGTAGGGACCCAACCCATCATCGCTTTCAATGAAGACGACTTCGATGTCGGGCACATCGCGATGGGTGGGAATGCGGTCGTAGTAGAAACCGGTCGTCAGCGGCCGCCCGGTCTGCCGGTCGTACCGCAGATCTTCATGGAGCGCCATGCCGATGCCCATGGCGGCGCCACCCTTGATCTGGCTGGCGGCGGCGAGCGGATTGATGATGCGTCCGCTGTCGTGGACGGCGACGTACTTCACGACGCGCGCGCGGCCCAACTCGACGTCGACCTCCACCTCGACGAAATGCGCGCCGAAGGCACTTCGCACTTTGCCTTCGACCCGCGGAGTCGGCGTTGCCGAGGCGACGAGCATCTCGGCGCCTTTTGGCGGGCCTTTCTCCGCGATCTGCTTCCTGAGATCGCGGGCTGCTTCGATTACGGCGTCGCCGGTCATAATCGTCGTGCGGCTGCCGGACTCGCCAACCGAGTACGGACAGCGGTCCGTGTCGCCCCAGACGACCGTCACCTGCGACAGCGGAACCCCGAGCGCCTCGGCGGCAATGAGCGCCATCGTCGTCTTGGCTCCCCCGCCGACGTCGGTGACGCCGACAAACACCGTGTACTGCCCGCTCGCGTCGAGACGAATGACGGCGCTGCTCCGCCCCAGCTCGGATCGGAAGGCCATGAACGACACGCCGGCGCCGCGCTTGACGGGTCCGCGCCCGGAGCCCGGGTCCTGACGCCACCGTTTTTTCCACTCGAAGATCTCGGCGCCGCGGCGGATGCATTCCTCCAGCGTGTAGTTGGTGTACGGCACCTCGTTGCGCGCCAGCCGGGTCATGTTCTTGAGGATGAATTCGACCGGATCCATCTTCAGCTTGGACGCGACGTCGTCCATCATCGACTGGATGCCGTAGAAGCCCTGCGGGTACTCGGGGCCGCGCAGATTTCCCGAAACGGTCTTATTCGTATACACCGGAGTGACGACCGTTTCGATGTTGGGACACTGGTACAGATCGATCCCGCCGATATTTCCGGTGTTCTTGCGATACGGTCCCATCCCGCTGTAGGCGCGAAGCTGAATCGCCTGCAGCGTACCCGCCGACGTCGTGCCTACGGTGTAGTACTGAATCGTCGGCCAGCGGCCGTGCATGCCGATGAAGTCTTCCTTGCGCGAGAGCTCGAGCTTCACCGGCGCGCCCGCCTCCTTGGCGAGCATCGCCGCGATGAGATCGGCGTCCTGGTTCTGGTTCTTGTTCCCGAAGTTGCCGCCCATGTACTGGCAGACGACCCGCACGCGATCGTCGGGCAGGCCGAGATCGCGGGCGATGTCATGGCGGCAGTTGGCGATCCCGCCGGTCGGCGTGTAAACCGTGAGCTTTTCGCCCTCCCAGGTTGCGACGGCGACGCGCGGCTCCATCTGCGCGTTGTGCTCGAAGGCGGTCGTGAAGCGATCCTCGAACGTCCGCTCGGCCGCAGCCAGCCCGTTGCCGACGTTGCCGCGAGTCTGGACGTTGGGCTGCGCCTCGTTGCGGACGTTCAGCGCGAGGTTGCCTTCGGGCCAAATCTTGACGGCGTTGGGCGCCAGCGCCTCTTCGGGCTCGAGCACGAACGGCAGAACTTCGTAGTCGACCAGGATCTGAAGGAGCGCTTCTTCGGCGACGTGACGATTCACGGCGGCGACCGCGGCCACCGGATCGCCCACGAACCTGACAGGGTTGTTGAAGGCGTAGCGCCGCTGCTTGGTGATCCGCTTGATGTCGTCGTTGTACTGCTGCCCGCCGGCGATGGCGCCCGCACCCCAGACGACCTCGCAGTTCTCGCGCGTGAGGACGGCCTTGACTCCCGGCATGGCCCGCGCTTTGGACACGTCGATCGAGCGAATCCGCGCGTGCGCATGCGGGCTCCGCAGCACGCGCGCATACAGCATCCCGGGAAGCTTCACGTCGCCGGTGTAGGTCGCCTGGCCCGTCACCCGTTCCACCCCGTCGATCTTTGGTGTGGGATGGCCGACGGTGTGCAGCAGACTGAGCGCCGCCGATGCGGTCGCAACGGGTGACGCGCTCTGACCGCCTCCGCCAAGGCTGCGGGGATTCGCCGCAGCGTCACGCGAAGGCGAAAGACTGTGTCCGACTGTCGCCTCGACGTACCGGTTGTAGTTGCCGCAACGGCACAGATTGCCGACCATCGCGGCTCGCGCATCTTCGACCGTCGGCCTCGCGTTGACCCGATGAAGGGCGAGCGCGCTCATCAGCTGGCCCGACGTGCAGAAGCCGCATTGCGGCCCGTCGTGCGCGACGAAAGCGCGCTGCAGCGCCTCGAGCCCGTCCTTCTTGGCGACGCCTTCGACCGTCTCAATCGAGCATCCGTCCGCCCATGCCGCGAGCTGGCTGCAGGAGTACACGGGCTTCCCGTCCATCAAGACCGTGCACGCGCCGCACTCGCCGCGGTCGCATCCGATCTTGGTGCCGGTCAATCCGAGGTGATCGCGCAGCAGCTCGGCAAGCGTCCAGCGATCTTCCACGTCGAGCCTTCGCGCCGTGCCGTTCAGCGTCACGCGGATCGCGGATCGCGGAACTGCCGGATCGGGCTGGACGAGTGTGGGCGCTCCCGCCAGCGCCTGCCCGTCGATGGCGGGCGCCGCCGCCGCTGCGACCACGACTGTGGCCGCCGTAGTTTCGAGGAAATCGCGGCGGGAAAGTCCGGGAGGATCGGTCGACCGCCTTCGCGTGCTCATGGTGTCACCCGCGAAATGAGGGAAGCGATAGCGAAAGGTGCCATTATATACCCGCAGTGAAAGGCGGTTCTTCATTGAGTTCCCTGGGGCCGGTGTGACCGTGAATTGGACGGGAGGGCAGATGCTTATCAGCCGACGCTGGCTTTGGACGCTTGGATTGTGGGCCATCACGACGGTGATGATGGCCGCACAGGATGCCACAACACTCACGGGGGTCGTCACCACGAGCGCTGACGGCCTTTCCGTGCCCGGCGCAGTTGTCTCCGTCGTCGGTCTCAACGCGGCCGCGACAACGGATGGCACCGGGCGTTACACGTTGGAGATCTCGCGATCGCTCGCGCCCGGCGGGAAGGCGCAGATCAAGGTGGAAGGGCTCGGCCTGCCAGCGAAGATCATCGAGGTCGACCTCATGCCCGGACCGATGAGCCTCGACATCGCGCTGAGCATCGGCTTTTCGGAGACCGTGACGGTCGGGTCGCGCGCGGTCGGCGCCGAGGCCCAGAAAGCCGTTCCGGTCGACATCATTACGCAAGAACAGATCGCTTCGAGCGGCTATGCCGAAACGGCGCAGGTCCTCGAAGCGATCGCTCCGTCGTTCAATTTTCCGCGCCCCACGATTACCGACGGCACGGACACGGTGCGTCCTGCCACGCTTCGGGGGCTGGGCCCCGACCAAGTGCTGGTGCTCATCAACGGCAAGCGCCGTCATCAGAGCGCGCTCGTCCATTTGAACTCGAGCATCGGACGAGGCTCGACAGGCGTGGACCTGAACGCCATTCCCGTGTCGGCTATCGAGCACATCGAGGTATTGCGCGACGGTGCCGCCGCGCAGTACGGCTCGGACGCGATCGCCGGCGTGATCAACATCGTCCTCAAAGGCGGAGTCTCGGGCCCGACGATCACGTCGAAAGTCGGAATGTCGTGGGGAAGCTTTGTGGGCAACGCGTGCACACCGAGCGGCCTGACGTGCGCTCCGGGTTCTGATCTCAAGTTCTCGGACGGCGGCCTGTTCGACGGAGGGGGTTCCTGGGGGTTGCCGCTCGGCAAGGGCAGCTTGCTCGTCGCCGCCGAATACCGGCACCACAACCGGACCAATCGCGCGTCGATCGATCCGCGCGACCAGATCGTCGCCGGCGATGCCGGAAACAATGCGGTCCCCGAGCCGAACCACCGGTGGGGAGATCCCGACACGCGCGACTCCATGAGCTTCGTGAACGCCAGCGTTCCGCTCAACGATCGGCAGACCCGCTGGGTATATGCATTCGGCGGCTTCAGCCGCCGCGTGGCCAACAGTGCGGGCTTTT
>QHWL01000033.1:6892-10002 GCA_003222555.1 Acidobacteriota bacterium
ATCCGCTCGGGTTCCTGCCGGAGATCCAGCCCACGGTCGTGGACGGGTCTGGCACCGCCGGCGTGCGCGGCGTGCTGAACAAATGGGCGTGGGACGCGAGCGGCGAATATGGCCACAACAGCTTCGCGTTCACCGTCGGCAACAGCCTGAACACCTCGCTCGGGCCCAGGATCCCACCGAACAAGACGACCTTCGACGCCGGGGCGCTGAAGCTGGATCAGTTCGTCGGCAACCTCGACGTGAGCCGTCCCGTCACCGTCGAGGGAATGGCCGGCCCGCTCAACGTCGCGTTCGGCGCCGAGTATCGTCACGAGCGCTACGAGATCAAGGCCGGCGAGCCCGATTCGTATCGGGATGGCGGCATTCCCAACCGGGCGGGCGGCCCCGCAGCCCTCGGCGCGCAGGTGTTCCCCGGGTTCAGGCCAGCCAACGCGGTCAAAGAGTCCCGCGACAACGTCGCCGGATACGTCGATGTCGAAGGGGACGTCGTGAAATGGCTGCGAATCGGCCTCGCAGGGCGGACCGAGCACTATACCGACTTCGGCAACAAGGTCGACGGGAAGCTGACGGTGCGCGCGCAGGCGGGATCGTCCTTCGTCGTCCGCGGAGGCGTCAGCACGGGGTTCCGCGCGCCGTCGCTCGGGCAGTCGTTCTTCTCGTCGACCGCCACCAACTTCCTCAACGTTCCTGGTCAGGGACTGGTGCCGTTCGAGTCGCTGACGCTTCCTGTCACTTCGCCGGCGGCCCAGGTCCTCGGCGCCCAGGGGCTGAAGCCGGAAAACTCCCGGCACGTGACCGGCGGCGCGGTGTGGAGCCCGCTCACGACATTCGATGTGACGGTCGACTACTACCACATCGCGATCGACGATCGCATCGTCCTCTCCGGCAACTTCACCGGGCCGCAGATCACGGCCCTGCTCGCGCCGTTCGGATCCAACAGCGCGCGGTTCTTCACGAACGCGATCGACACACGGACAAAAGGCGTCGACGTCACGGCCAACTATCGCGTCGCATTCGACGCGGCCGGAACCCTGCGCCTGCGGGCCGGCTACAACAACACGCGGTCGGAGATCGTGGGAGCCGTGACGACGCCGCCGCAGCTGGCAGGATTCGACCAGGTCCTGTTCGACCGGATCGAGCGGCGCCGGATCGAGTGCGGGCAACCGCGCGACAGCCTGAAGCTCGGCGCGGACTGGCAGCGGAGCCGCTGGGGCGTGACCCTCGATACCGCTCGCTTCGGCGAATTCTGCAGCTTCACGCTGAGTCCCGCCGACGATCAGACGTTCTCGCCGAAGTGGCTGACCGACGTCGACGTGTCGTATCGCATGTCGGCACTGACGCTGGCCGCCGGACTCCAGAACCTGTTCAACGTTTTTCCCGACCGCAACATCACCGTAAACTCGTTCAACGGGATTCAGACGTTCCCGAGCCAGTCGCCGTTCGGCATGAACGGCCGCACGATTTACGCGAGGATAATCTGGAACGTAGGGAAAACGTAGACGAAGCAACGCACGGCTGTGCGCGATGAGATGCGAGCGGCGACCTGGACGGCCTGATCGTTCCTAAAGTTGGCGTGTGAGTCAGCGCGCCTCGCGGCCGGTCAGCGGTTCTGCGCTGATCCGGCTGGGTTCACTGTCACGGTCACCTCGTATATCGACTCCATCTGGCCGTCGCTGGCGATCGCGCGCAGCAGATATGTTCCGGGCGCACTGAAGCTCGCTTTTGTTGTCAGCTCGACCGGCTTACCGTACACGGCTGGAGCATTGTCGGGATCGAAGGTCACCTGGCCGGGACCTCTGTACTGGATCCATCTGATCCGCAGCCCCTCGGCGCGGCGCCTCCGGTTGTTGGGATCCGCACCCGCGGCAGTGTTGGCAGGGACCGCGGTCGCCGCGTTCGGGGTCCGCCGCGGCGGTTTTGGAAGTCCATCGTCAACGGCACGGACTCTCAGCGTCGCGGGACTCGGCAGCGTGACGGTCTGCGCAGGGCTGCCCTCAACGTCCGGAGGGTGGTTTCCCTCTTCGAGCACGCCGCCGCCGTTGTTCTCTGAGTACACGCCGGCGTTCAGCTCCCATTCTGGCTGGAGCCATCCCTTCGCGACGTCGGTGCGCCCATGGGAAGTCAGCGTCCATACCACCTTCTGATTCGGGTCCCAGTCTTTCGGCACGACCACTTTGAAGATGAATCGCTGCCGTCTCGGGTAGAAATGCGTCGGCTGACCTCGATCGCCGCCCGGAACGACTGTGTTGTTCGCGCCGATCGGGATATCGACCTGCTCCTCGTAGTTCCTGTTGAGATACCCGAAGACCATATTGATCGTCCCGTCGGAGTTCCGCTCCCAGCCTTCAAAGGCCGGAGCGACATTCTGGCCCCTCGCGTACTTCATCTGGCTGCGTGCGCTCGTCGCCGGCACGACGATCAAAGCCAGCGCCAACGCCCACGTTGCACGTCGGGAATGGATTGTCATGGTGGTCTTCCGCTCTTCAGGATGGTGCGCGCGAAAATCCGTTCGTATGAGGCACTCTGCAGGAAATTTCTGCAGAGTGCCTCGTGGCAAATGTCCCGAACAGCTGTCGGTTAGTTGCTCGCGCTCGTGCTCACGCTCTTGTTCTTGGCGTTCCGCGCTTCGAGTTGCTTCTGGTACTCCTGGTCGGAAAGATAGTACCAGCTCATCCAGGCGAAGCTCATGTCGTCGATCGTCCGCTGTCCGTAGGTGACCAGGTTGTCCGGATCGGGGTTGAACTTGTTGGTGGCCGTGTTGTTGTGCCATCCGGTCACGTGCAGGACGGTCCCGGCGGGCAGCAGCGGCTGCGCGTCGTCGTCGTAAAGGTAGACGACGTGCCAGGCGAACTGATACCGATCCACGCAGCTCAGGGTCTCCACCTTGTTCTGCTGCTGCGTGTTCCCTGTAGCCGGTATAGAGGTGGGCGGATAGATGGCCTCCACGCACATCGCCTTCCCCCGGTTGTGCATGTGGGGCTGGAACGAGAGAACCCGGGCCGGCCTGGTCAGGGTGAAGTAGCCGTCGGAGCGGACGTTGTCGGTGTTGGCCGGAATGTCGAGGTCCTGATTTCTGCCGACGCCCTCCGAATTCTCGACAAATTGCGGCA
>QHWL01000034.1:0-3247 GCA_003222555.1 Acidobacteriota bacterium
CGGCGCGCTCCGCAAGCTCGGCGCCGTGCAGGAAGGAATCCTCCGCCGGTCTCTCAGACGCGGTGGCGAATATCTCGACCAGGTGCTCTGGTCGCTGCTCAAAGAAGACTGGGGCCCCCGCTGGGTATCAACGGGGTCGCGGGTCCATTGATGAAGCGTCTGTCCACCTCGAGCCGCACGTCCGCCGCCTCGATCAGCGCGAGGCGCATCGCGACCGCCTTCGCTCGGGTGTTGCGTGAATGCGTGATTGAGATCTGCCGGAAAGATTTTCGATGGAGCGTACAAAGCTATTTCGTCGGCGGCGGCCTGGCAGCGGTGGCCGCGTCTTTGGTCGTCCACACGGGCTACTGGATCGCGCCGCTGGGATTCGCGCCGCTGTATCTCACCTATCGCACCTACACGGTTTACAGGGGGCGGATTGAGGATGAACAGCGGCACATCCAGCAGACCTCGGATCTCCACCTGGCGACGATTGAAGCGCTCGCGCGGGCAATTGACGCGAAAGATCAAACGGCGCAGATGCACATCCGGCGCGTGCAGGTGTACGCAGCGGGCCTGGCGAAAGCCGTCGGGCTCTCGGAACCGGAGATTCAGGGCGTCAGGACGGCGGCGCTGTTGCACGACATCGGCAAGCTCGCCGTGCCCGAGCACATCCTGTCCAAGCCCGGACCGCTCACGCAGGAAGAGTTCCAGAAGGTTCGGGTTCATCCGCAGGTGGGAGCAGAAATCATCGCCGCGGTGCCCTTCCCGTATCCTGTCGCACCACTGATCCTGAGCCACCACGAACGGTGGGACGGCAAAGGCTACCCGCAGGGGCTGAGGGGCGATCAGATTCCTCTCGGTGCCCGCATCCTCACCATCGTCGACTACTTCGACGCGGTGACGACCGAGCGGCCCTATCACAAGGCGCTCAACCATGAGAGCGCGGTCGGGCTGGTGAAGCACGAGGCCGGGCGAGCGCTCGATCCCCAGCTTTCGGCCACCTTCATCGAGATGCTGCCCACGCTGGTCGCCGAGGCCACGACCGCGAACTACATCGAGGGAGCACGGGTGCGGCGGGCGCCGGACGCGCCTGGCGACACGACGCGGGGTCAGGCCCCGAGCGGGGGGCACAACGCGTTTGAAAATATCGCGCTCGCACACCGCGAGATCTACTCGTTATACGAGATTGCCCAGTCGATGGGCACGAGCCTGGGCATCGCCGACACGATGGCGCTCATCTCGTCGAAGCTCGGCAAAATGGTTCCGTGGTCCGGCTGCTCGTTGTTTCTGCAGCGGGCAGGGGGCGACGGCCTGGAATGCCGGTTCGCCGCCGGCGTCGACGCGCCACAGGTGCTCGAGGCCACTGTCAACACAGGCCTGGCCGGATGGATCGCGCAGCACGGCCACACGCTAGTGAATGCGAGCCCGCGCGCGGCGCTCGAGGCGGCCGGCATCGCCGACACGCAACTGAACTCCGCGATGGTCTGCCCGCTGTACGCCGATGACGCCTTCTTCGGCTGCCTCGCGTTATACCACGTGGAGGCGAACCGGTACACCGAGGATCACCGCCGGCTCCTCGAACAGATCGCGGAACAGGCCGGTCCGGTCATTCACAACTCGATCGTGTTCGAGCAGACGCAGGAAGACTCGCTCACCGACCCGCTGACCGGGTTGCCGAACCGGCGGTCGATGTTCGTTCACCTCACGCGCGAGCTGGCGCGCTCGGAACGCATCAACAGCCCGGTCGCCATGATCGTGATGGACATCGACGGGTTCAAGACGATCAACGACACCTACGGCCATCACGTGGGCGACCGTGCGCTGCGGCAGGTCGCGAAGGCGTTGCAGGGTGCGATGCGTCCTTACGATCTGTGCGTCCGCTATGCGGGCGACGAGTTCATCATCGTCCTCGCCGATTGCTCGCGGGCGGCAGCCGAGGCCAAGCGCCGCGAACTGCAGGATCGTGTGGGTAGCATCGAGCTGGAGGTGCGGCCCGGCAAACTGCTGCGGCTCGCCGCTAGCGCTGGCGCATCGGTGTTCCCGCACGACGGCTTGAGCTACGAAGCGCTGCTGGCCGATGCCGATCACCGTATGTATCGCGACAAGGTCGCACGCCGTGGACAGCTCGCGATGCCGCCCATGCCGGGGCCGGCCGACTTCGTCACCGCCGAACCGTACGACGCGACGCCCCCGCTTCGAGAGACTCCTCCACCGGCGCAAGTCTATTCCTAAAACGAACGCCGCTCCTAAAACGCTCTTCGAAGTTCCGGCAGTGCCGCCTTCAGAAGGGAAAAAATCCGCCGTTTTACCGGCGAGCACGCAGAGCACCCGAGAATTCGTCGCGTTTTCTTCTCGGCGGCCTCGGCGGCCTCGGCGGTTAACGATTTTCTTCTCTGGCTCTTCAAGCGAACCGGTCATGGGTCCGGCCACCAGGCGGTTTCCACAAGCCTGTAGTGGCGCAGGCTTTTCAGGCCTAAGATGACCACGTGGCAGGTGATTCGAAAGGAATTGGCGGCGGCGACAGCATTCGTTCGGCCGAGAAGCCCGACCTGGTCGAACGCCGGCAGAAATACATCCAACGTCAAATCGAGCTCGACAAGCGCGCCGTGAACGTCCAGTTCCGGGGCAGGCAACCCGAAGGCCGGGGTCCTCTGAATCGCGACGGCATGCCGAAGCTGCCGGTCGGTCAGCACGAGGTGAGCAACTGGCCGGTGCTCGATCTCGGCGAGCAGCCGAACATCTCGCTCGATCAGTGGCGGCTCGAGGTCGGCGGCCATGTCGGGATTCCGGCGATGTTCACCTGGCAGCAGTTCATGGCGCTCCCGCAGGTCGAGGACGTCAGCGACTTTCACTGCGTGACGACCTGGAGTCGGTACGACAACCACTGGCGCGGCGTCCGGTTCAGGACGATCGCCGAGCTCGCTGTCCCCGACGACGACGTCCGGTTCGTGCTGTGCACGGGCCACGACTTCATGCCGGGCACTCACATCCCATACACGACGAATCTGCCGATCGAACGCGCGATCGAGGACGATGTGCTGCTCGTCCACACCTGGGAGGGAAAACCGCTGCCACGTGAACACGGCGGGCCCTGCCGGATCATTACGCCCAAGCTGTACGCCTGGAAGGGCGCGAAGTGGATCCGCAAGATTGAATTCCTCAGAGACGATCGGAAAGGCTTCTGGGAGGTTCGCGGATACTCGAACACCGCGGAGCCGTGGTTCGACGACCGCTACGCGACTTAAGAGGTTCGGGGTTACTCGAG
>QHWL01000034.1:3341-3825 GCA_003222555.1 Acidobacteriota bacterium
CCCTCGCGCAGCAGGCGAAGCGCGTCGTCGTTGGAGTACGCCGGTTTGTAGGGTCGTTCGCTCGTAATCGCGTCGAAGACATCGGCGACCGCACAGATGCGGCCCCACAATGGAATGGCGTCTCCGGTGAGTCCGCTGGGATAGCCATAGCCATCCCAACGTTCGTGGTGGCACAGCGCGATCACACAGCCTGCCTGCAGAATTTGCGAGGTTGAGTTGTCGAGAATGACGCTGCCGATGGTTGGGTGCAAGCGCATCACGCTCCATTCGGCGCCGTCCAGACTCGACGGCTTGCGCAAAATGGCGTCCGGCACGGCGATCTTGCCCACGTCGTGCATGCGGCTGGCGTGTAGAATCACCTCCACGTCGCCGGGCGGCAGCTTCATTCCACGAGCGATCACCGCGCAGTACTCGCTCATCCGCTCGATGTGCCTGGCGGTGACTTTGTCCTTGTACTCGGCGACAATCGCGAGCCGTTCGACCG
>QHWL01000034.1:3948-11685 GCA_003222555.1 Acidobacteriota bacterium
CCTGCGCCTCTTTCATCTTCAACAGCGACGCCGAACGGATGCGGAGCTCGGTCGCGTCGACAGGCTTGGCGATGAAATCGTTGGCTCCGGCCTCGACCGCGCGCAGTCGATCCTCTCGGCTCACCATCGACGTGACCATGATTACGGGAACATCGCTGCCGGACGGATCCCTGCGGATGCGACGACAAACCTCAAAACCATCGAGGCCCGGCATCACGACGTCGAGGAGCACCAGATCGACGCCGAGGCGTAGTTTGGCGAGCCCTTCGATGCCGTCGCGCGCCGATTCGTGTTCGTGCCCCAGCGACTGGACAAGCACTTCCGTGATTTTCCGCGTGACATCGTCGTCGTCTATCACGAGGATGCGCTTGCGCTGGAGTGCTGACGAATAACTCATGCGAAAAACCCAGACTGCCGATCGCGTCTTTCATTTCCTCTGCGCGGCCCATTCCATGCTGTTTCATCACGAAGACACAAAGGACACGAAGGCACACGAAGTTCCTTCATCGAAAACTTTCGTGAGCTTCGTGAGGTCTTCTTTCACACGCGCCGAAGGCCTGCGCCACTTCAGCTTGCGAGTACGGCGTCAGCCGACCACGACGTGTTGTATCGCTTGGAAGCTGGTGTCCAGTTCTGCGACGATGGCCTCACATCGATCGAACAATCCGCTGCGCGCCGCGGTGGCAAGCTCGCCGCAGATGCGCGCCAACGACGCGGCGCCGACCATCGCCGCGCTGCCCTGCAGAGTATGTGCAATGCGGTAGGTCGCGTCGCCGTCCCGCCGGGCGATCGCCTCCCGCAAGGCCGCCAATCGGGTCGAAGTGTCGCGCACGAATATCTCGATCACTTGGGCCGCGAGCCCCGGCGACCCTCTTGCTTCGAGGCCGCGCAGATGCTCCAGCACCTCCAATCCCATTGGGTCGGGAGTCGTTTTCACTTATTGCACCCCTCTCAAGCACCGGCGCAGGGCCACGACGCCGACGAGCAGCAGCGGTGTGGCGACGACGGAAACGAGAATCCAGACCGGTCACCACATCATCATCCGCACGGTCTGAGGCGCTGCAAGCTGCTTCTGCAGAAACTGACGAGCTGCTCGGCGCTCAAATCCGAGGCAAATTCTTCAGTGAGCTCCAGCGTGTGCCGGTCCCAGTCGCGAATCACGTTTTGATATTCATGACAGGCGCGCTCGATGTCGCCGCGGTCACGATAGAGGTTCCCCAGCCAGAAATGCGCCAGAGCCAGCGAGTCGTCCAGGTACAGCACCCGGCGGAGCGCCTGGAGCGCCTCGTCGAGGCGGCCCCGGCGCGCCGCAATCATGCCCAGGAGCAAATGGGCGCGCGGCTCGAGATCGCTCAGGCGCAGCACGCGCTCGGCCTGCTCGCGTGCCTCTTCGTACCGGCCGCGATGCGCGTAAACCCCGCCGAGCAGCAGATGGGCCGGGAGGAAGGTCGGAGTGGACTGAATGAGGGAATCGAGCGACGTCTCCGCTTCCGTCCATTCGCCCGCGCGAAACGCACGAAGGCAGCGCTCGTACTGCCCGGCGGTCGCCACGTGCGCCTCAACTGGCGGCGGAGCTGCCCGGTGTCGCGCCCCAGCCGGCCGTGCTGATGTTTTCGGCCGCGCGCCCGCAGATCGCGGGCGCCCCATGGCCTTGGGATCGCGCCGTCGTTCCGCCTCCGCACCGGAGGCGGCTTTCCGATAGCAGAACCCACCCTCGTGCTCGACGAGCGCGAACCCCTCGGCCATCTGCCAGAGCGACTCCGAATGCCCGAGCAGCAGATAGCCTCCGTCGGCGAGCGACTGGTGGAGCCCGCGCACAAGACGGCGCGTCATCTCGGGCCGGAAATAAATCGCGACGTTCTTACAGAATACGATGTCGTGGCCCGATGAGGACCGCGGCAGTGGCGCCTGGGTCAGATTCCTGTATTCGAAGCGAACGCCACCTCTGACCTCGTCGTTCAAGCGAAACTGCAGTCCATCGGGCCGAAAGTACCGGCGCAGCCAGTCGCCCTCCACGTTGCGAAGCGCGCGCGCGGAATATACGCCCCGCCTTGCCGCGTCGAGCACCTCCGTATTGACGTCGGATCCGACGATTTCGAACGTCCAGTCAGGGTACGTCAGGTACAACCCCATGTCCCACAGCATGAGCGCGACTGAGTACGCCTCTTCGCCGCTCGAACACCCGGCGCTCCAGATGCGAAGCGTCGGTTTCGGCTGCCCAGCGCGCTCGGCGAGGAGCGTTGGCAGGATGTGGCGCCGGAGCAACCGGAACTGCAATTGATCGCGGAAGAAACATGTTTCGGTGATGGTCACCAGGTTGATCAGCTTCCGGAACTCGTCGTCGGCGGATCGGGCCTGAAGGCGATCGTAGTAGTCGTCAAGCCGGTCGAGGCCCAACTGCTGCATACGCGCCCGCAACGATGCCGACAACGACGCGCGCTGACTCTCGTCGAAATGAAGTCCACACCGGTCCTCGATGAGATCGCGAAACCGGATGAATTGGTCCAGCGGCAACACGTCGGCCGGAGCCAAGCCGTTGGCGGATGCGGGTCTGGTCGTCATTGTGTCAGCGCCCGCAGCCGCTCTCCATGAAACGCCTTCAAACTCCGGATGAGACCCGACGGAGGCAGCACGTGCTGGGCGGCACCGAGCTCGATCGCCGCGCGGGGCATGCCGAAGACAACGCAGCTGTCCTCGTTCTGGACGAGCGTCGCGCCGCCGGCCTGCCGGATGGCCAGCAGGCCGGCGGCCCCGTCCGATCCCATTCCGGTGAGCAGCATCCCGGCAGCGCGGGTTCCGTAGACCTTCGCCAGCGAGGTGAAGGTGACATCCACTGACGGACGGTGGCCGCTCACCGGGTCGCCTGCTGACAGGTGCACACGCCCCTCGGGCTGCACGACCAGGTGCGCCCAGTCTGGAGCAAACAGGACGCGGCGCGGCAGAATCACTTCTCCTTCCTCGGCGACTCTCACGGGCAACGGACAACGCTGCTGCAACCATTGGAGCAGCCCGGGCATGAAGCCTTCCGCCATGTGCTGAACGATAATGACCGCCAGCGCATAGGCGGGCGGGAGCGCCGACAGGATCTCCTCCAGCACCCGGGGGCCGCCCGACGAGGCGCCGATCGCCACGACGTCGACGGCCGGAGAGGTGACCGCAGCGACACGCGCCCGCGCCCGCGGACGGGTGAACACTTGGCCGCCGTGCATGTGAGTGACGACCGGTACCTGGGCCAGCACTTTGACCTTCTCGATGAGCGCGGCGGCCAGGGCCTCCCAGCGGCTGTCCGGCATGAGCGTCGGCTTTTCGATGATGTCGAGCGCCCCGGCAGCGAGCGCGTCGAGGCGCGAGTACATGCCCTCCCGGTCGAAATAGGAGCTGAAGAACAGCACCGGCGTCGGGTGGAACGCCATGATGCGCTCGGTCGCCTCCATGCCGTTCATCCCCGGCATCACGAGATCCATCGTCACCAGGTCTGGCCTGAGCTGGGCGGTCAGCTCGACGGCCTCGCCGCCGTTGGCCGCCATGCCCACGACCCGGATGGCGGGATCGGATTCCAGCATCCGCTTGAGGATGTCGCGCACGACCACCGAATCGTCGACAATCAGGACACGGACCTCCGAGGGGCTTGTCGCGACGTTCACAGGCATGCTCGTCACGACCCTACGACTCGCACCGACTGGGGTGGCGCGTCGCTCGAGTCGGTGCCATGGCCGATCAAGCGCCGCACCGTGTCCAGCAGCTGGACTTGGTCGAATTCCCGCTTCATGACGTAGGCGTCAGCGCCGACCTCGAACCCGCGCCGGCGGTCGTCGAGCGAGTCGCGCGCCGTGACGATGATCACCGGAATGTCGCGGTCGCGCTCATCGGCGCGCAGCCTGGCCGTCAGCTCGAAGCCGTCCATCCGCGGCATGTCGACATCGGTAATGACGAGATCCCACTCTTTCATTCGCAGCAGCTCGAGCGCTTCAACCCCGTCGTGCGCGATGTCGGCTTCGTACCCCGCAGCGAGGAGAATATTTTTCTGCAATTCGCCGGCGACAAGCGAGTCCTCGACCACGAGAACCCTGCCGGGCCGGGGCGCGGGACGTCTCTCGATCGCGGGAACCGCATCCATGGCCGTCGATCGCACGGCCAGCTCGAAGAGGGCCTGAACATCCAGAATCGGCACGATATCACCGTTCCCGAGGATGGCGGCGCCGGCGAAGGTCCGCTGGTTCCGCAGCGGGCCGCGCAGCTCTTTGAAGACCAGCTCCTGTTCTTCGTGGACGGCGTCCACGATCAGGGCGAAGCGGGACCCGCGGCTATCGGCCACAAGTGCGGTCTGGTACGCCGCCCCCGTCGGCGGCGGTGAAAGCTGGAGCAGAGCGCCCAGCGCCGTCAGTGGAATGGCTTCGCCATCGACATCGATGATCGGGCCCTGCTGAAGCTGGGGAATCCCGCGCGCAGCCAGGTGCAAAATGCGCCGCACCGTCGCAGTCGGGATCGCGAAGAGCTCGCCGCCGGCCTCGACCAGCACGACGCGCAGCAGCGCCAGCGAGAGCGGGAGGTCGAGGACGACGGTCGTGCCGCGTTTCAGCTCCGAGTGAATTCGAACGGCGCCACCCAGCCGCCCGACGACGTATCTGACGACATCCATGCCCACGCCGCGGCCTGAGACGTCGGTCGTCAGCACCCGCGTGCTGAATCCCGGTTCGAAGATCAGATCGAGCAGCTCCTCGGTTGTCCACCGTTCCAGTTCTGCGGCGGGAGCAATCCGGTGCCGGACCGCCGCCGCCCGCAGCTCGACCGGGTCTATGCCGCGGCCGTCGTCCCGCATGACGACGATGATCCGATTGCCTTCTTGTTCCGCCCGAATCAGGAGCTCGCCGGCAGGGGGTTTGCCGCCCCGAATTCGTTCGCCGGGCGACTCGATGCCGTGATCGATCGCGTTGCGGAGCAGGTGAATCAACGGCTCGGCAATCTGCTCGATGATCTTCTTGTCGAGCTCCGTTTCGCGGCCCCGGATCGTCAGGACCACTTCCTTGTCGAAGGTTCGCGCCAGGTCGCGCACGGCGCGTGGAAACGCATCGAACACCGTGGAGAGCGGCAGCATGGTCAACTCGATCACGCTTTGCCGGAGCTCCTCGGTGATCAGGTTCAGGCGGACCCGGTCGTCACTGAAGTTCGCCAGGAACTCGCGCATCTGCCGGCTGATGGAGCCGAGCGTGTCGGCGTACTCGCCAAGCTGCGTGGCAACGCCGTTGGTCGCGGCGCCGGGCTCCAACCGCGCTTCCCGCACGCGATCTTTCAAATGGCTCAGCGTCGCCTCGAGTCGGCGTAGCTCGCCGTGGCGCTCGGAGGCTTTGAGACTCTGAATGATCAATTCCGGCGCCAGATTCGTCAGCCCCTCGAGCTTCTCCACCGAAACGCGTAGCGAGTGGCGCAGAGTGGGCAGACCGGCCGGGGGTGCAGGCAGACTCCCCGGGACGGTTTCGCCCGCGGCATCGGCGATTCCCGTCGCCGATCCGTCTGGGCCGGCGGCCGACGGCGAGACAAGCGAGGCGAGCTTCCGGCAGAGCTCTTCGATGTCGAGCGGCTCCGAATTGCCCCGCGCAAGCTGTTCGACTCGCGTCGACAGCACGTCGAGCGCGCCAAACAGCAAATCGAACGCCCGCGCGTCGAGCACGCGCGGATCGCGCTTGGCCACCACGAACAAATCTTCCAGATGATGGGCGACCTGCGACATGTCGGTGAGGCCGAGCATCAGTGCCGACCCCTTCAGGCTGTGGGCCTGCCGAAACATTTCTGCCAGGGCGTCGTCATTGCTCGGCGCCTGTTCGAGGTTCAGCAGCGCCCCGCTCAGCGATTTCAGACGGTCGCGGGCTTCTTCGACGAATTTGCCGATGAAGGCGGAGGAGTCCAGCGCGCTCATGGCGTGAGCCCGTTCCGGCGATCCGCGAGCTTGGCCGGATCCATCAGGAGGAAAACCTCCTCGCCGCGAACACCCGCAGCCCAGAACGCTCCGCCACGTCCCTCCGCGCGAAAACACCCCGGCATCGGCGCGAGCGCGCGGATCTCGCAGGCAAGCACCTCCACGACCCACCCGACTCGGAGCCACGCGCACCGTTCCCCTCGACCCCATTGCAGCCAGGGGCCGTCCGACTGGCGGCCGGTGAAATATTCGTCCACGTCGATCCACGCCACGGACGCGCCGCCTTCATCGGCGGACGCCCCTCGCGACCCCGGAGCCTGGAGGCTCGCCACCTCTGACGCCGGCAGCGCCATCAGACAGTCGGCCGCCTCAAACAGCAGCAGCGCGACGACCGGACCCGAGTCGAGCTCCCGGACGTGGTCGCCGTGTCGTCCACGCGGACCCGCGGTTTTCATATCTTCACAAGCCGTTCGAGATCGAGCAGCCCCATCAAACCTTCCGGCACACGGACCGTGCCGACAAAACACGCGGCGCGTTCGGCAGGCCACGTTGCCGGCGGCGATTCAATCTGACCCGGATCGATCGCATAGATGTCGGCGATCGAGTCCACGACCAGCCCGAGCGGCTCGCCGAAGCCGCGAAGTGCGACGAAAATGGCCGAATCAGCCGCTGCCCGTGCGGCAAGGCCCAGGATGGTCCGGACATCGAGAGCGCAGATAATCTCCCCGCGGAGGTTGACCAGCCCGGCGACGCCCGCCGGCGCGCCGGGAACGCGACGGAGGCGCGTGAGCCGCGCGACTTCGCGCAGCTGCTCCAGTGGAAGGCCGTAGACCTCCGAATCCAGGAAGAACCCCAGGTAGGGCACGCGCTCCTGTTCGGTGGGCGAAGCCCGGCTCGTTTCCCGCTGGCGCTCGATGGCCTCCAGGATTTGGTCGGGGGCCGACCGGGGGGCGGGAGCCGCGGGTTCCTCGTGTGCCATTGACCTGGCGGCTAGAGCTTGAACTCTCTGATCCGGGTCTTGAACTGGTCGGCCAGCACATTCAGCTCGCCCACGGAGCTCGCCGACTGCTTCATGCCGGCCGCGGCCTGCTTGGTGACCTCGGCGACTTCGCGCATCGTCTGCACGATCTGCTCGCTGGCGCTCTGCTGCTGCTGAGTCGCAAACGTGATCTGGCGAATCGCCTGCGTCGTGCGGTCGACCATCTGAATGATCTCTTCGAGACTTCCGCGGGCCCGGGTCGCGAGCGAGACGCCGTTCTCGACTTCCTTGACGCCCTGTTCGGTGGCCAGCACCGACGTGTTGGTAGCCGACTGGATCTCGGCCACGATCCCTTTGATCTCCTCGGCCGACTCGCGCGTCCGCTCGGCGAGCCGCCTCACCTCGCTGGCCACGACCGCGAACCGTTTGCCGTGCTCGCCCGCCGCAGCCGATTCGATCGCCGCATTCACCGCCAGCAGATGGATTTCGCCGGCGATATCCTTGATGAGGTTCAGCACTTCGGAGATGCGTTGCGAGCGCTCACCGAGCAGCAGCGTCTTGCCCGAGATATCCGCCACGCGCCGCCGGATCTTTTCCATCGCCTCGAGCGCCTCGCCGACCGACTCCGACCGACTCGTAACCCGCGTGGGCTGCGTGTGCGCTGTCGTCGGCGATCTTTTCCACCGAGGTCGCGCTCTGCGCTATCTGCTTGGCCGTGTTGGTCAGCTCCTCCATCGTCGCCGTGACCTCCGAGATCGACGCCGCCTGCTGCACCGAGCCCGACGCGTGCTCCTCGGCGTTGGTGAGCACCTGCGTGGAAGCGCTGGTGATCTGGAGTCCGGCC
>QHWL01000035.1 GCA_003222555.1 Acidobacteriota bacterium
CCTGCACCCAGGCCGCGCCTATTTCTTTGGGAGTGCGTTGTTTGAACCCGGCGGCCGAAATGCCCACCGAGTACGTCCGCACGAGGTTGGATAGCGGCGCCAGGTTCCAGGTCGAGACATCCAGGATGTTCGGGAACAGAGACTCGAGATTGGCCGGGGGCCTGTTGCTTCCGCCGT
This sequence comes from Acidobacteriota bacterium, assembly GCA_003222555.1. Lineage (GTDB taxonomy): Bacteria > Acidobacteriota > Vicinamibacteria > Vicinamibacterales > CAVVIG01 > JAHFUJ01. Next base: position 178 of record QHWL01000035.1, read on the forward strand.
CATACGTGCCCATGCAATTGGTGCACTGAAAGTACGGCCCCCACTGGTGGAGCCATTCACCGCCCAGGTGCATGCCGTGACGCCCGCGGCCGTTGAAATACGTCGCGTAATCGTCCCGAAACGAGTATTGCACCTGGCCATTGCGCTGCGGCGCATTTGTGTGCGCTTGCCCGATCGCAAAACCGCTGAAGGTAATTCTTGGCGCTCCTCTCCCCACGGCCCACGAGGGGAAGGCCGCGTTGCCGGGGTGGTTCGCAAAGACCGCTGTGGGAAGGGCCCGAAACGCGAAGTCGTCGTAACCCACCTTGATCTCGTTTATGGTCCTGTTGCTCAAAACCTGAGTCAGCGCGGCATAGAGCTCGTTGCTCGGCCGTCCCGTTGACTCTGACGACGAGGGTGTCTGAGCCGCGCCGCCCGTGTAACGCGGATCGTACGGCGTAAAGAGCCGCGACACGTTGCCGCGCACCATGAGGCGGATTTTGGAGGAGAACTGGAAATCCACGCGCCCGCCGCCTTTCGGATCCGTGCGGGTGCCGGTGAGGTCCTGGTTGAAGCTCTTGTAGGCGCTCGTATAGGTTTGCGTGGACGGTTCGCGCTCGTATTCGTAGTTGGCAAAGAAATGGATTCTATCTTTCCGGATTGGGCCGCCGAAGGTGGTGCTGAACTGTTGATTCGAGTAGGGGAGCACGCGATTCACGATGAAATCGGCAGCATTCATGCTGTCGCTGCGAAAGTAGCCCGCGGTTGAGCCGGAGAAGATGTTGGTTCCCGATTTCGTGACCGCGTTTATCTGCACACCAGCAGAACGGCCCTGGCTGGCGTCAAACCGGTTTGCCACGAACTCGAACTCCGCAATGGAGTCTCGCGAATAGTGAGGTTGACCGAAGCCGGTTGCCGAAATCGTGGACGTCACCTGGTGACCGTCGACATTCAGCTGAGAGTTGCCAACTGACGCTTTAGGCGTCAGATCATCGCTATTCACCGCGTTGATCCGGCTCCCCGCCGCCAGCATCGTCAGATCCAGCCAGTTCCGGCCATTGACGGGGAGTTCCGAGAGCTGCCGCGGATCAACGTTGCTCGCTTGACGCGACTGGCTCGTCTCGACGAGCGGAGCCTCCGCGCTCACGGTCAGCGATTCCTGCAACGTCGACGGCGCCAACTCGAGATTCACCACGGCCTGCTGCCCCACCAGCAGCTCCAGTCCACTTCGGGTAACGGTCGCAAACCCCGGCAATTGCGCGGTAATGCGGTAGAGCCCGGTGCGTACAGCAGTCTGATACTTCCCGCGCTCATCGGTGACCGTCTCGAAGGTGTTCCCGGAAGCCTCGTGAACCGCCGTGACGGTGACCCCGGGCACCACGGCGCCGGTGGTATCGGTCACCGTGCCGCTCAGAACCGCATCCTGTGCGCGGCCGCTTGCGGGAAAGATCAGGATCGCGCCGGCGACCAGTAGCCGTCTGACTATTTCCGATCGCATCGGCTCCTCCGGTAAACGACGGTTCCGACACAGAAGACTGGGAAAGAGATCGCGGATTCTAGGGAAGCCTGTCGCGGCTGTCAATTCAATTTTGTCCCGCGGCGGCTGCACCGGAACCTGTCGTTGACGTGATACTATCGACCTCTTGAGGCTTGCCGTTAGTGGGTCTTGGTGTTGTTCGGCAGGCTCGGATTGAGCTCGGCGGAGATTTTGGAGGAAAGGAATAATGTCGAAAAAGTCACTCTTGCCGTGGACGGTGGCAGCATTTCTCTGCTCCGTGTTTGTCTTCTCTGCCGGTCCAGCGCGCAGTCAAGGCCGCGGCCGCGGTCAGGCCCCGGTGTTGCCGGAGGGTCCCGGCAAAGAATTGGTTCAGACCACTTGCACGAAGTGCCACGCAACCAATCTGATAGTCAACTCAGGCGGGTACACGCGCGAGGGCTGGGTGAGCCTTTTCAGCACGATGGTTGCGGTGCCCAAGGCAGAAAGCGACCCGCTGGCTGACTATCTCGCCAAGAATTTTCCCGAGCAGCCGAGACCGCCTGCGGTCGTGATCCCCGGACCCGTGACGGTTTCTATCAAGGAGTGGGCCGTGCCCACCCTCGGCTCGCGGCCTCATGATCCGGAACCTGGGCCGGGCGGCACGATTTGGTGGACGGGAATGTTCGCCAACGTGCTGGGGCGCTTCGATCCCAAGACGAACGAGTTCAAGGAAGTTCGACCAGAGTGGCAACTTGTGGTTCACCGCCAACCAGAAAGGCTATATCGGCAAGCTCGATCCGAAAACCGGCAACGTTACGGAATACAAGCTGCCGGAAGACGTGCGCGATCCGCATACGCCGCTCTTCGCGCCCAACGGCATGCTCTTCTTCACGGCACAAGCCGCCAATACCATCGGACGTCTCAATCCGAAGACCGGCGAGATCAAGGTGGTCAAGACTCCGACGGAACGCGCGAATCCGTACGGTGTCGTGATGAGTTCCAAGGCCATTCCTTTTGTCTGCGACTTTGGCACCAACAAGATCATCAGGATCGATCCCGACACGCTCGCCATCAAGGAATACGAGTTGCCAAGCTCTGAGAGCCGGCCCCGCCGAATCGCGATTAGTCCCGACGACATCATCTGGTACTCGGACTACTCCCGCGGCTATCTCGGTCGGCTCGATCCAAACACGAGCAAAGTTACGGAATGGCCGTCTCCGAGCGGGCCGAAGTCCCAGCCGTACGGCATCACCTATTTGAGCGGCGCCATTTGGTACGTGGAATCGGCGATCAAGCCGAACGTGCTCGTGCGGTTCGACATCAAGACCGAGAAGTTCCAGAGCTGGATCATCCCGGGCGGTGGCGGAGTCGTGCGCAATATCAAGTCCACCGACGACGGCAAAATCGTGATGGCGGAGAGCGGTGTCAATAAAATCGCCCTGGTGGAAGTGGGGAGCACCAACAAATCTCAATAGGATCGCAGGTCTGAAGACCTGCGGCCACGAGTACAAAGGCGTAGCGGAGAACTTTAGAGATTCTGAACAAATCACGTTCAACGCAGAGACCGCCGAGCCCGTAGAGAAGTTCTTGAGAAGGCAACCACGAAAGCACGAAGACACGAAGAAAGCCAACGGACGTTTCGTGTTTTCGTGTCTTCGTGGTTGCATTTTTCCGTGAGCTCTGCGAGCTCTGCGTTCAAACGTCGCATTTTTCGCAGGATTTTCAGTCCTGCTCACCAAGCGCTGCTCCGGGAGGCTGTTCTTCATGCCATCGAACCGCCTTCGCCTGATTCCAGCCGTCATCATCGGCCTCGTGCTGTTGACGATCGCCGTCCCACGCGGCGCGACGGTGCAGGTTCCCGCTCAAAACGACCTCGACGCCTTCATGCAGCGGGTGCTCACCCGCCGCGACGACAACTGGAAGAAGCTTCAGCAGTACATCCTCGAAGAGCAAGAGCAGATAGACCTGCGTGGACCCGGCCATCAGCCGGTCTGGGGCGAGCAACGCGAGTACAGCTGGTTCATTCGCGACGGCTATTTCGTCCGCAGCCCGCTCAAGTTCAACGGCGTGACGATTGGCGAAGCGGATCGCAGAAAGTACGAGGCGGAATTCCTGGATCGGCAGAGGCAGCGCGAGAGGCGCTGGCTGCGCGGGAGGCCCGCCGAGGAAGCACCGGACCGTTCGGCGGGCGATCGGGGCGCCTCGAGCGTCGACGGTTTGATTCGCCAGACGCGCGAGCCGGAGTTCATCACGTCCGCCTATTTTCTCCGGTTCAAGTTCGAAGAAGGCAAGTACGCGCTCGTCGGCCATGAGTCGCTGGACGGCCGTGACGCGCTGCGGATCGAGTACTACCCGGCCAGACTCTTCCTGCGCCAGCAGCGACGTGCCGAAGCCGATCGGTCGGACCCGCGGAAGGCGCGGACGGCCGAATTGGAGCGGATGATGAACAAGGTGTCGGTCGTGACGCTGTGGATCGACCCCTCGATGCACCAGATTCTTCAATACACGTTCGAGAACGTCGACGCCGATTTCCTGCCCGTGCAGTGGCTGGTCCGCATCGGCGACGTCCGCGCGTCGATGACGATGGGCCAGCCGTTTCCCGACGTCTGGCTGCCTCGAGGCCTCGAGGTGTCGGCCGCGTTCACGCTTGCCGTCGGCGCGTTCGATCTCCGCTACGCGCTCACTTACCACGACTACAAGCTCGCCGACGTCGCGTCGAAGGTCACCGTCCCCTCCCAAGGCCGCTGACCGTGCTGGCTCCGGTGATGCTGCTGGCGATCCTGACCGGCGGCCCGATGACGGCGCAGCCGGCAGAAGTCGTGGCCGAGATCCGCGTCCACGGCAACGTCGTGACGCCGGATGAAGAACTGCTTCGGTTGGCGGGCATCCAGGTTGGGACGCCGGTGGGTTCGGGCACCCTGGACGAGGTCGCGGCGCGCCTTCGAAACGCGAAACGCTTCCAACGCGTCGAAGTCCGAAAGCGATTCGCGTCGATCGCCGACCCCACGCAAATCGTTCTCGTCATCGTCGTTGACGAAGGCCCGGTGAAAATCGAGATGACCGGCGATCCGGACCGGCCGACGCGCGTCGTCCGCAGCCGCCGGTGGAACCTTCTGTTGTTGCCCGTGCTGAACGTCGAAGACGGATACGGCCTCACCTACGGCGCGCGCGCCGCGGTGGCAGACCCCGCGGGCAAAGCCAGCCGTCTGTCGTTTCCGATGACGTGGGGCGGCGATAAGCGGGCCGCAGCGGAGTTCGACAAAGACTTCGACAGCGGCGCGCTGACCCACATCCAGGCAGGAGCGTCGATCTCACGCCGGACGCATCCTTTTTTTCGGCAAGACGAGGACCGCGACCGCGTGTGGGTGAGGGGCGAGCGCGAGGTGACGCACGGCCTGCGTCTGGGCGCGACCGGCGGATGGCAGCGGGTATCGTTTCTCGGCGCGGACGACAAGTTCGCTCATGCTGGCGCCGATGTCGTTCTCGACACCCGGCTCGATCCGATGCTCCCGCGAAATGCCGTGTACGCCAGGGCCGCGTGGGACCATCTGAACTTTCAGAACGGCAGCGCAATCGATCGGTTGGCGCTCGAAGGCCGCGGCTATGTCGGTCTGGTCGGCCAGAACGTGCTGGTGGTGCGGGCGCTTCGCGACGACGCCAACAAACCCTTACCGCAGTACCTCCAGCCGATGGTGGGTGGACTCGCGAACCTGCGAGGGTTCAAGGCAGGCACTGCGGTCGGTGACACGCTCGTCGCCGGCTCGGCCGAGCTCCGTGTCCCTCTGACGTCGCCCCTGCGCATCGGCAAGGTGGGCGTGAGCGCGTTCATCGACGCCGGCGCCGTCTACGACAAGGGCGCTCGTTTCCAGGACCAGTCGATTGCAAAGGGTATCGGCGGAAGTGTCTGGTTTTCGGCGGCGTTCGTCAGGTTGAATGTCGCGGTCGCGCACGGGCTGGGCGCCTCTACGCGCGTTCACTTCGGCGGCAGCGTGTCGTTTTGAGTCACCAAGTACTGAAAGCCACCACAGAGGACACGGCTGGCTGTGCCTTCGGACTCGAGGACACGGAAAGGAGATTTCCGATCCCCGGAGATGGGTGACGTCATCGCGGATGAGTTGAGCGTTGTGGCGCTCACGCTCTGCAGAAACGCGCAAAAGTGGAAATCAACCCGTGAAAAAGGCCGCCGCCAGCAGAATGCCGAGACTAACTCCTGCCGCCAAGCCGAACGACCTGACGACGAGCTCCGCAAGCATCGCCGATGCCGCGGCGGGATTGGAAATCGGTCGTTCCGTCATCACCATCACAAAGGCGGTGCACAAAACACGCCAATCGAGATGAGGACGGCGATGACTCTTCGCGTATGGAAACGCTTCAAGAAGTCATCTTCGGGGGTGTAACCGCTTCAATAATTGAATCTGGCCGGCATGGTAGAGATCGTGGGCGGCAATGCCGCGGATGGTGTACGCCGCCGTGTGGCGTTTTCCCCGCACCGGCCGCTCGAGCGCGCGCACAGGTAAATCCGCGATCGCGGCGCGGAGCTTGCGGTGTTGATCGATGAGCAGCCTGACGTCTTCTTCCCAGCCGCGCTCATGGCCAGCTCCGAGCTTGCCGACGGGCCGCAGGAACCAGTTGCTGCCCTCGAGCGCGAACGACCCGCGCTTTTCGCCCGTCAATCGACGGCGGACGGCATATTTCCAATATGCTGCGTGCACGGTCACTTCCCAGATGTTATGCCGCCGTGGACCAGGCCGCCATGCCGCCTGGCGGGCGGTTACTCCGCGGACCGAGCCGAGAAGCGTGGGACCATGCCACGCCTCACGGTCGAAAGCCTCGTCAATCGACGTGAGCAGCAAGGTGAGGGGGCTGAGCGTCTTCGGCTCCTTGGCGACCAGGGATCGCCGACGATCGGGTTTGTAACATACTGGATGGCCGTAAGAAAAGGCGTAGAATCAGAGCCCTGAGTCGGAGGTGCCCGTTGCGAGAGTCCGCCCTCGCGCTCACCGTTCTACTCGTCGCACCACCCCACGGCGCGCTCGCGCAGCAGCCGATCTTTCGCGGCGGCGTCGAAGTGATCGAAGTCGATGCGAGCGTCGTCGACGATCGGGGACATCCGGTCGCCGACCTGCGCGGCCCCGAATTCGCCGTCACCGTCGACGGGAAGCCGCGGAAGGTCGTCTCCGCCGATTTCGTGTCGCTGCGACCCGTCGAAGCCAGGCCGCGGAACGGGGACCCTCAAACCGCCGACAGCGCCTTCAGTTCCAACGCCTCGAGCGTGCTTGGACGGCTGATCGTGATCGCCGTCGATCGCGACAGCATCTCGTTCGGCGAAGGTCGCGTGGCGACGCGCGCCGCCGGCAAGTTCCTCGACAAGCTGAGGCCGAGCGACAAAGTCGCTGTGGTCACCGTCCCGCACGACGGCCGGTCGGCCGGCTTCACATCGAACCACAAGCTCGTTCGCGATGAGCTCGATCGCGCCGTCGGCATCGCGCACCGCCCCCGAAGGACGTTCAACATCGGTGTGTACGAGGCCATCTCTATCTTTCAGCACAGCGACTCACGCACCGAGGCGCTCGTCATCAATCGCTTCTGCGGGACGCTGAGAGGCATGGCCGCGGTGGAATGCGAGTCCCAGGTGCGGAGCCAGGCGGGCCAGATCGCGGAGGAGGTTCGCGAGCGCGTCGACAACTCCGTTCGCGGGCTTCGCGCCATCCTCGAATCGCTGCGCGAAGTTGAAGGGCCGAAGTCGCTGGTCTGGATCTCGGAAGGGCTGGTGACGGAAGGAGCGTCCGCCGAGCTGGCGGAGATAGGCCGGATGGCGGCCGCGGCCCGCACGACGGTCAACGTCATCTTGCTGGATGCGCCGCTGGCCGACGTCACGGAGGCCGAGACATCGCCGAGCCGCCGCGAAGACCGCGAGCTGGAAACGCGCGGCCTCGAGATGCTGGCCGGTATGACGCGCGGCGCCCTCTATCGGGTGAGTGCGAACGCCGAATACGTGTTCGACCGGATGGAAGACGAGCTGTCTGCGTACTATCTGCTCGGCGTCGAATCGTTGCAGAGCGACAAGGATGGGAAGCGCCATCCGATCAAGGTGTCCGTGGGCCGGCGCGGCGTGACCGTGCGGGCTCGCCAAGAATTTCAAGGAGCGCCCCAGAGGGCCGCAAAGGCCGAGACCGTCGAAGATCGCCTGCGGTACGCCCTCGCATCGCCCTTTGCCATCACCGATTTGCCGATCCGGCTTACCACTTACGCTTACCAGGACTCGAACAGCTCGAAGGTGCGCCTCGTCGTGGCGGCTGAAATCGAGCGCAGCGGCGACATGTCGCCCGACATGGGCGTCGGGATCGTCCTCATCGACGGCGACGGCAAAACAGTGGCGAGCAGCCTGCAGCGAGCGACCCTTGACGCGGGCGACGGCGCGCGGGGTCCCGTGTTGGAACACCTCGCCGCGATGACGGTGGACCCCGGTACCTACACCCTCAAGCTCGCCGCGATTGACGATCGAGGCCGCCGCGGCAGCATCGAGCATCCTGTGAATGCGTGGCAAATGTCTGGCGTGCCGTTCGCGGTCAGCGACCTGGTAGTGGCAGACGTGCCGCAACAAGCGGCTGGCGGGTTGCGGCCGACGGTAGAGGCGCGCCTGACGAAGGGCCAGCTCGCCGCTTTCATGGAGCTCTACTCGGATCAGCCCAATTACTTCGGCACCGTTCAGGTGCGTGTCGAGGTGGCCAAGGACTTGTCGGGCCCGGCGCTGGCGTTCGCGATCGGCCAGCTCGAGCCCGGAAAGGACGCCCGAAACTCCGGCGTCTCAGCGCTGGTGCCGCTTGGAGCGCTCCCGCCCGGGGAATATGTGGCCCACGCGATCATCAGACGTGGCGATCAGAAGATCGGCGAGTTGACGCGGCCGTTTCGGCTCGTCGCATCGGCGGCCGCGGCGGTTGTCGCCACGCCGGCGGTGCTCTCCTCGATGCTGACGGCGCCGGCCGCTTTTCGGCGCGACGCCGTGCTCAAGCCCGAGGTCGTCGGCTCCTTCTTGGACGCGCTCGATAAAGGACGGCCCGCGCTCAAGGCGACGACCACGCAGGTTCGGAGCGGCCGGTTCGACGG
>QHWL01000011.1:0-6966 GCA_003222555.1 Acidobacteriota bacterium
CGGCCGGAAGCTCCATGTGTCGCAGTCGGCGATCAGCCGCCAGGTGCTCCTCCTGGAGGAAGAGCTCGGTGAGCCGCTGTTTCTCCGCGTGGGGAGGCAGGTGCGCATGACGCAGGCGGCCGAAACCCTCGTTCAGCTCGGGCAGCGCGTGTTTCAGGACGTTCGCGAGACGGTCGGCTCCATCACCGATCGGACGCGCGAGCTGCGCGGCACGCTGCGGCTGTCGGGCGGTATGACCGTCTGCCTCTACGTGTTCCCGCCGCTTCTGAAGCACCTGCGGCGCGTGCACCCGCGCCTCGACGTGCGGCTGATCGTGGCCACCGCGGGACGGTCCGTGCAGGAGATTCGCGCGGGTCACGTCGACGCCGGGCTGCTCACGCTTCCAGTCGAGGAGTCGGATCTGGTGACGGTGCCCGTGCTTCGCGAAGAGTTGCTGCTGGTCACGATGCCCACTCATCCGCTGGCGAAGCAGCGCAGGGTGGCGCCGGCCGACCTCGCCGGGCAACCGTTCGTGATGTTCGAGTCGGGTTCGGCGACGCGGCGGGTCATCGACCGGTTCTTCGTGGGCGAGAACATCGAGCCGACCATCGTGATGGACACCGAGAACGTCGAGATCATCAAAGCGATGGTGAAGACCGGGCTGGGCATCAGCATCGTGCCGTACCAGGCAGTGGCGCGCGAAGTTCGGGCGGGCCAGTTTTTCTGCGCGCGCATCGAGGGCCACGAACTGGTGCGCGAAACGGGTTGGGTGTACGCCAAGGCCAACCGGACGCCGCGGGTCACTCGTGAGCTGCTGGCCGCCTTCGGCGAAGTCCGTGGCCGCTTGCGCCTGTCGCCGCGCCGGGTGCGAGCCCCCAAACACATAACTTAAACAGATTTGTTCTATCAGAACATTCTATTTTAATTGTATGTCGTCGGCGTATACTCTTGAGGTGCGACCCCGTGGAGTTCAAGGAGTTCAAGGAGTTCGAGGCATCATGACGACCGAGCGCGACCGTGTTATCTCCATCACGCTGTCGGAAGCCGAATGGCGGGCGTTCGTCACCCGTCACCCGCAACCCGTCGACTGGTTGCGCGAGCGCATCCGCAGCGAGGTGCAGGAGCCGACCTCTGAGACCGCCGCCGACGATGATCAGGCGGCTCCAATTTACAATTTACAATGACCAATTTACAAAGAGAGCGCTCCTTTCACTCTGTAAATTGTCAATTGTGAATTGTAAATTGAAAGACCGTCCGTCCCGGCCGGCTCTCGACCCAGACGTGCCCGCCGTGCCGCTCGACGATCGCTTTCACGATCGACAGGCCCAGCCCGCTTCCGCCTGACGTGCCGTCGCCGTTGCGAGACGCGTCCGCTTTGTAAAACCGATCGAAGACGTGGCGCAGATGCTCGGGGGCGATCCCGGGGCCTGCGTCCTCCACCGACATCAGAACGCCGCCCTCGGCGGGACGCGCCGCGAGGCGGACGGTCGATCCGGGTGGCGCGTAGCGCATCGCGTTTGTCTCCAGGTTCTGCAGCGCCTGCTCGAGCCGATCGCGGTCGCCGACGACGGTTTCGGCCCCGGGCGCGATCGAGTCGGTCATCGTCACCTTCGCGGTCTGGCAGGCGCGCTCGTGACGTGCCGTCACGCGGGCGAAGAGCTGCGATACCGGCACGTCGCTGAAGGCCACCGATCCCCCGCCACCCTCGAGCCGCGCCAGATCGAGCAGATCGCCGATGATCCGTTCGAGCCGCGCGGATTCGTCGCTGATGATCGTCAGATAGCGCGCCCGCGTCCGCTCGTCGAGCGCGATCTCGGGCATGGTCAGCGTTTCGAGATACCCGCGCATCGCCGTCACCGGCGTCGTCAGCTCGTGGGAGACGTCGGCGAGCAGCTGACGCCGCGCGCGGTCGGACGCCGCCAGGGCATCGGCGCGGCGGCTGAGGTCGCCGGCCATCGCGTTGAAGGCGGTGGCGACGGCCGCGATCTCGTCGCCGCCGCGATCGGGAGCCCGCGCCGACAAGTCGCCCGATCCGAATCGGCGCGCGGCCTCTTCGAGGTGCCGCAGGCGGCGCCGCGCCGGGCCGAAAATGACCACCGACGCGAGCACGGTTCCCACGATGAGGACGCCAGCGGCGACGAGCGTGAGCGTCGGCGCGAATCGTGCCAGAAGAAAACCAAACGGCGCGCGCGTCGGCACGACCACCACCGCCGCCAGACGATCACCGACGACTACGGGCGTCGGCCGCGTGAAGCCGGCGGCATCGCGTTCCCGGCGGCCAGGCCGCTCGGCCTCCGGCCGCTCGACGCGCTGGAGCCGCAGCCTCGCCAAACGGATTAGCGGCTCAGGAAACGATCGGCTGCCGCTCGTGACGACGCGCCCGTCTGCCAGCATGACGAAAAACGGGTGCGTGTGCTCCGCATATTCGTCGCGGATGTAGCGCGCGACGTCGAGCTGCGGCTCGCGCTCGAGCGCGTTGCGCAGATCGAGCGCGACGGTATCGGCGAAGCGATCCGGCGACTGTCCCGGCAGCGTCCGTCCCGATTGCGCCACGACCCAGGTGAAGAGCATGGCCTGCACCACGAGCATCGCGGCGAGGAAGACGACCAAGCCGATCGCGATCCGCCAGTACAGGCTTTTGTACCAATGCTTCCGCTTCACGGAGCAAGCCTAAACCCAAATCCTAGAGGCCGAATCCCGAATCCTGTGACTGTCACACACATTTCATACTCCCCCCAGTCACTCGCTGGCAATAATCGGATCGATGCTGAAGCGCCTGCGGTAAGGAGCATGAACGTGACTGCCCTGCGAATCGTTTCCACTGGTGTGGTGGTCCTGGTGACGGCGCTCATCGGGCTCTGGCTTTCCGCCGAGAGCCGGGCGCAAGCGCCGGCGCCGCCCGAGCCCGCCGGCTCAATCGTCGGTACATGGACGCTCAACAAAGATCTGAGCGACCGCCCGCAAGAGCGCCAGGCGGATCGTGAAGGCCGTCCGGGCGGCCGCCGCAGCGGAGGGTTCGGCCGGGGAGGGGGCGGGTTCGGTCGTGGCGGGTTCGGCCGCAGGGGCGGCGGAGGCGACCGAGCTGGCGGCGCCACGAGCCCCGAGGACATGGCGAAGCTACGTGATGCGATGCGCGACATCATGAACCCGCCGGATCGGTTGACGATTACTCAAACCGAGCGCATGGTCATCATGACGACAGGCGACGGCCGGACCACGCGTCTCTCGACCGACGGGAAAACCATCAAGGATGACTCGACGAGGATCGAGCGCAAGACGAAATGGGACGGGGGAAAGCTGGTCAGCGAGGTCAGCCACCTCGGCCCAGGGAAGATTACGGAAACCTATTCTGCCGATCCAGAGCACCACCAACTGCACGTTATCGTCCAGGCAGAAAATGCCCGGCAGCCGATGACGGTGAACCGAATCTACGACGCCGACGGACACTGATTTGAGCGTACCGTTACGAGGTGCGTCTACGTAATGCTGAGCCTTCGGGCGGTGGCATGCTCTGGAGGCATCAACGACATCTCGGATGGCGGAACAGCGTGCTGGGGTATGCAGTCGCCTCCTACGTCGCCGCGTCGCGATTGCACGATAACGTGCATTACCTTAGCGATGTGGTGTTCGGAGCGGCTGTCGGTTCGATCGCCGGGCGCACGGTCGTGCATCACGAGGCCGACTATTGGGCGTTCGCGCCGACACCGGTGCCAGGGGGCGTCGCCATCTTCGCGACCCACATCGGCACTCTGTGACAAGGCTCCCGCCTCTCACGACTCTTCGTCTTCTTTTTCCTTTTCGTCTTCAGGCTTGCTCGTCGCGAAGTCGTCGATATCCGGCAGGGCCTCGTCGGGCGAGTCGTCGTCGAGCGTGAAGGAGCGGCCGGTCGCCTTGAGTGGAATGGGACCGCGCGGGCGCTCGGTGTCCTTCTTCTTGGTTTTCGGTCCGCCGCGCTGAGGCTTGGCGTCGGGACCGAAATTGCGGCTGCGCGACGGCGCCGGCGCGCCCGATGCGTCGAAGGGGCGGGGTCCGCCAAATGAGGATGGCGGGCGAGGACCGAAGCCGCCGGGGCGCGGCCCTGGAGGTCCGCCGGGACGAGGGGCGCTTGGACCGCGATCGTCCCGCGCGCGGGCTTCGCTCACCGCGAGCGGCCGGCCGTTGAAGATCTGGCCGTTGAATCGCTGAATGGCTTCAACGGCGTGCGCGCGATCGGTGTACTCAACAAAAGCGAACCCCCGCGGACGTCCAGTCTCGCGATCGACCGGCAGAACAATCTGCGACGGTGCCGCGACGGCGCCGAAGTAGGTCCGCAAGTCGGTTTCGGTGGTGCCGTACGACAGATTGCCGACGAACAGACGGACAGCCAATCAATTCTCCTGGAATGGCGGCACGCTGAAGATCATGGGCCGCAAGTGGATAGTGAACACACAGAGAACGGAAGAACCGGACAGGAAAGCGCGAAGGGTCGCAGGCGCAAACACGCTGGCAGCCGATCCAGTGGAAAAACCTTACCTGAAGAGGCTTCATCCTGGCAAGCGGAGCTTGCCAGAGGCAGCCGAGCTGGACCACACTGGCAGACGTCCAGGCCGCCAGCCTGCACGACATTTGGGGGGATTCATGAGCCGGCGCCGCTATGCCGCGTCTTTTTTCGCTGTCGCTGTCGCTTTCGTCCTCGGGGTCCTCTCCGTCGCGGCTGCCCCGGAGGGCGGGCTGTCCTCCATCAAGGGCGGGGATCTCAAGGAGTGGCTCACCTACATCGCTTCCGACGAGCTCCAAGGACGTGCAGTTTACACGACCGGCATCGGCCTGGCTGCTTCGTACATCGAGAATCATTTGCACGCCTGGGGCGTGAAGCCGACGGCCAACAGCGGGTCGTACCTGCAGACCGTCCGCGTTCTCGGCGTAAAACAAACCGCCAGCCATTCGACGATCACGGTCCAGGTTGGTGGACAGACGCAGACGTTCGCCGACGGCGGAGGCATCACGTTTCCGAAAAACTCCGGCGGGAAGCGACAGTTCACGATAGATCACGTCGAGTTCGCCGGCTACGGCCTCAGCGCTCCGGCCGCGCAGCAGGAGGATTATCGGGGACGCGACGTCAACGGCGCGGCCGTCATCTGGCTCGGGGCGAACGGACCGAAGGGTTTCGACCCCTCGATAAATCGCCGGCAGCTCGCGGGACGGAATCGGTACGCGACCGAGCAGCTGCACGCCGCCGCGAGTGTCGGTCCTGAGATGGGACGAGGGGCAGGAGGGGCGGGAGGGGCAGGGGGGGCAGGAGGGGAAGGAGGGGCGGGAGCAGCAGGGACGGGCGGAGCTGGCAGAGGCGGACCGTTGCCGGCGCCCGACTTCACGACCGTGCAGCGGCTCGACCGGCCGATTCCCCCCAACGTCGCGGCGTCCGACGCATTCTTCGAGCTCCTCTTCAGTGAAGCGCCGACCAAATACGACGAACTGAAGCGCAGGGCGGCGGCGCAGGAACCGCTACCGGTATTTCGTCTCGATGGCGTGAAGCTCACCTTCAACGTGGACGCCGACTACCAGGTCGTCCGGACGCAGCTCGCGCACAATGTGGTAGCGATCGTCGAAGGGTCGGATGCCCAGCTGAAGAACACGTATGTGGCGTTCGGCGCTCACTACGACCACGTTGGATATGCCGAAGGCGAAGTGGTCACAGGCGATAGCGGCGTACGGCGGCTCGGAGCGCCGGGGCGCGTGACGCCGGGCACGGAGAGCGATCGGATCTGGAACGGGGCCGACGATGATGGCTCGGGCACGGTCGCGCTGCTGGCGCTTGCGCGCGCCTTCGCCCAGGGGCCGCGGCCCAAGCGCTCGCTGCTGTTCGTCTGGCATGCAGGCGAGGAGCGCGGGCTGCTCGGGTCGCGATATTTCGCGGATTATCCGACCGTCCCGCTCGACCGCATCGTCGCCCAATTGAACATCGACATGATCGGGAGGAACCGCGACGACAAACAGAGTGAGTCGAACACGGTGTATGTCGTCGGTTCAGATCGCATCAGCACCGAGCTCGACGCGATCAACCGCGCGGCCAACGACAGCTTGCCAAAGCCGATGCGGCTCGATTACGAGTTCAACGACCCGAGCGATCTCGAGTCACTTTACACGCGAAGCGATCACTACAGCTATGCCTCGAAAGGGATTCCGATCATTTTCTTCACGACCGGGCTGCATCCCGACTATCACGCGAACACCGACGAGGTGTCGAAAATCGAGTTCGAGAAAATGACGCGAATCGTACAACTCGTGTACGAGACCGGCGTACGAGTGGCGAACCTCGCTCATGCGCCGGTCCGTGACAACAAGGGGCCTCGCGCGGGCCGCGCGACGACGACGGCGAACCGGTGAAAGGCTAGGGACAGCTGCCGGCTATCATCCTGAACGACTGCACCTGCAGGTGGCGTTCGCCACGCTCGACCTTTTTCGCGGCGCCTTTTACCCCCTCCGCCTTCGCCGCTCTGTTGGCCGCGACGGCTGCGCCGGTCACGTCGATCTTGTGGCCGACATGGGGTGCCAGGTTAACGTCTGACGGCCTGCCGATGAGCTCGTAGGATCGGCCGCCGGCCAGGTTAAACGTTGAGCCATTACCGGCGCAGGGGCACGGGAAACGGTCCCCGATTGTATAAAATGCTCGGAGCCTCGTGACCCGTCCACTCCTCATCATCTTCCTGACCATCTTCGTCAACCTCATTGGCTTCGGGATCATCATTCCGCTGCTGCCCTTCTACGCGCAGACGTTTGGGGCGTCGCCGCTGGTGATTGGATTACTGTTCGCGATCTTTTCTCTGTGCCAGCTCATCGCCGCGCCGGCCCTCGGCGATCTTTCCGACCGCTACGGCCGCCGTCCCGTCCTCATCTTCAGCTTGCTTGGCACCGTCGCGAGCTTCGTCATGCTCGCTCTCGCGCAGACGCTGACGGTGCTGTTTCTTGCGCGAATCGTCGATGGTCTGTCGGGCGGCAACATCTCGA
>QHWL01000011.1:7037-7542 GCA_003222555.1 Acidobacteriota bacterium
CTTCATCCTCGGACCGGCGCTCAGCGGAGTGCTGTCGAAGGTGAGTTACACCGCACCGATTTGGGCGGCGGCGGCCCTCACGCTCGTCGCGACCGCGATGGCGTGGCTGTGGCTGCCGGAAACGGTGCACCGCGCGCAAGCCGGCACCGGAAATCCGTTTCGCTACCTCCCGGAGCTGCTTCGGCGCCCGATTTTGCGGCGGGTGCTGGTGATCGACTTCGTGTACTGGTCCGCGTTCGCGGTTTTCCAGACGACGTTCGCGTTGTTTGCGGCGATCCGGTTCGGCTTCGACGCGCCCAAGACGGGCTATTTCTTTGCAACGTTTGGCGTGCTGGGGGCCGTCGTTCAGGGCGGCTTCATCAGGCCGGTTGTCCGGCGGCTTGGCGACAGATCGACGTTCATGCTCGGGCTGTCGCTTGCGGCCGTCGGGCTCGTTGGGGCGGCGCTCATCCATTCTGTCGCTATGTTCGCGGCGACGCTGGTGCCGCTCGCGCTCGGTATCGGG
>QHWL01000012.1 GCA_003222555.1 Acidobacteriota bacterium
GTTGTCGGCCACGGCCGCGTCGGAGCGGCGATCGGCGCGCGACTTCGCGAGCGCGGCATCGCCCTGCACGGGGAGCAACCGGATCTCGTCCTGTTGTGCGTGCCAGACTCGGCGATTCGGGACGTGGCAGCCGACATCGCGCCGGGCCCGTGGGTAGCTCATGTCAGCGGAGCGACCGCGCTTGCCGCGCTCGCACCGCATGTCCGTCGTTTCGGCGTCCATCCGCTGCAAACCTTCACCCCCGCCCGAGGACCCGAACAGCTCGACGGCGCGTGGGCGGCCGTGACCGCCGAAACCGATGACGCGCGCGCGCGCGGCTTCTGGCTCGCGGAGCAGCTGGGGTTGCGCCCATTCGAACTCCGCGATGAGTCGCGGATCCTCTACCACGCGGGAGCGGCGATGGCCTCCAACTATCTCGTAACGCTCCATCGGTTGGCAAGCCGCCTCTTCGAACAGGCCGGCGCTCCGCCGGAAGCTCTGCTGCCGTTGATGCGCCGCACCGTCGACAACGGTTTCGAGCTCACGGGGCCCATTGCGCGAGGCGACTGGGCGACTGTCGACGCGCATCTGGCGGCGATTCATGAGGCCGCGCCCGAGATTGAAATCGTGTACCGCGCTCTGGCTCAGGTGACGGCCCCGTGAAGGCGCTCCGCACGCCCGCAGACCTTCGGCAGGCGCTCGAATCGTTAGGTCGAGGGCCGATAATCGGGTTCGTACCCACGATGGGCGCGTTTCACGACGGTCACGTCGCCTTGTTCCGCGCGGCAAGACAGGAGTGCGACGTCGTTGTGGCCAGCGTGTTCGTCAACCCCAGCCAGTTCAGCGATCCAGCCGATTTCGCCGCCTACCCGCGCGATCGGTCGCGCGACGAGGGCGTCGCCGCGGCATCGGGCATCGACCTGCTCTTCGTCCCCAGCGTCGACGACATGTATCCGCCAGGGCACGCAACATGGGTCGACGTCCAAGGGCCGGCTCGTGGTCTCGAATCCGACTTCCGTCCAGGACATTTCCGGGGCGTGGCGACCATCTGCGCGAAGCTGTTCGACATCGTTCGCCCGGACGTCGTCTTCCTCGGACAGAAGGACGCGCAGCAGGTTGCCGTGATCAAGCAGCTCGTGCGGGATTTGAACCTCGATCTCGCGATTCGCGTCATCCCGACCGTTCGCGCCGCCGACGGCCTCGCGCTGTCGTCGCGCAACGTCGGTCTGTCGGCCGACGATCGGACGCGCGCGCTGGCGCTCCCCCGCGCGCTCGCCGCCGGCCAGGCGGCCTACCTGGAGGGCCGCGACGTGGTCGCCGCGGCCAGGGCCGAGCTCGCGGGTCTCGAGATCGACTACGTCGCGGTCGCCGATTTCGAAGGTCAGCCGACACTGGCGATCGCCGCTCGCGTTGGCGCGACCCGCCTCATCGACAACGTGCCGCTCGAGGCCAGCCGCGAGCCGCACGAGACGCCTGCCGGCGATCGCGTGGTTTCGTCAAAGGAGTCCGGTCATGACCAACAAGCCGCCTTCCGGCGCACCTGACACAGCGTCCCCCGGCAAGCTCTCGCTCTCCCATCTTGCCGCGATGAAGGGGCGCGGCGAGCGGATCGCGATGGTGACCGCCTACGATGCGCCAAGCGCTCGACTGGCCGACGCCGCCGGCGTCGATGTCGTCCTGGTCGGCGACTCCGCGGCCATGACGGTGCTCGGGCTCGACTCGACCGTGCCGGTGACGGTCGACGAGATGCTCATGCTCACCCGGGCGGTCAGCCGGGGCGCCACGCGTTCGCTCGTAGTGGCCGACATGCCGTTCGGCTCGTTCCAGATCTCGGACGAGTCCGCGCTCGAGAACGCGGTCCGCTTCGTCAAGGAAGGCGGCGCCGACGCCGTCAAGCTGGAACGCGCGGGCCCCACGCTCAGGCGCGTCGGGGCGATCCTCGACGCGGGCATTCCGGTCGTCGGACACATCGGGCTGACTCCGCAGTCGGTGAAGATGCTCGGCGGATATAAAGCGCAGGGGCGGACGGCCGCAAAAGCCCACCGCCTGCTCGACGATGCGCGCGCGCTCGAGCGAGCCGGCTGTTTTGCCATCGTGCTCGAAGCCATTCCAGCCGCCGTCGCCGCGCGCATCACGCGAGAGCTCACCATCCCAACGGTTGGCATCGGGGCCGGGCCGTCTTGCGATGGCCAGGTGCTGGTCTGGCACGACCTGCTGGCCCTCTCGACCGGCCATCTCCCGCGATTCGTGAAGCAGTACGCCGATATCGGCGGCGCCATCCTCACCGCGCTCGAGGCCTACGTTGCCGATGTCCGCGCGGGTCGTTTTCCCGAGGCGCAACACACCTATCCGATGCCCGAAGAGGAGCTCCAGCTGTTCGAGGCCGAGTTGCTGGCGACGTCTCTCGGCGAAAAGCGGCACAAGTGACGCTTTAGAGCCCTTGCCAACGACCATGTATCACGAAGGCACGAGAACCCACGAAGGTCACGAAGGCTTTGATCAAGAAACTTCGTGTGACTTCGTTTCTTCGTGTCTTCGTGATAAGCGCCCCGCAGAGAGAAGCTGCTACGCCGAAGTGAAAGAGGCGGCAGCGCGATGACGACCGACAACAAGTTTCGCGTCGCGGTGATCGCCGGCGACGGCATCGGCCGCGAGGTCATTCCGGCAGGGATGGCCGCACTCGAAGCGGTCACACGCGGAACGGCGGTCACCGTCTCCTTTACCGAGTTGCCGTGGGGGTGCGAGTACTACCTGAAGCACCACCGGATGATGGACGAAGACGGGTTCGAGCGCCTTGCGGCGTTCGACGCCATTTACCTCGGCGCCATCGGCGCGCCTGGCGTCGCCGATCACGTGTCGGTGTGGGAGCTGATTTTGCCGCTGCGGCAGCGCTTCGACCAGTATGTGAACCTCCGGCCGATGCGGTTGCTGCCCGGGCTGACGTCGCCGCTTGCCAACCGCGGCGCGCGCGACATCGACATGGTGTGCGTGCGCGAGAACTCCGAGGGCGAATATTCCGGGGTCGGCGGGCGGCTTCACCAAGGGACGCCGCACGAGGTTGCCGAGCAGACGGGGCTCTTCACACGGCACGGCATCGAGCGGATCGTCCGCTACGGCTTCGAGGTCGCCGTCAAGCGCCCGCGGCGGATGCTGGCGAGCGCGACCAAATCGAACGCGCTGCAGCACTCGATGGTGTTGTGGGACGAGGTGGCCGAGGCGGTCAGCAAGCGCTATCCGTCGGTTGCGTACCGCAAATATCACGTCGACGCTCTCGCGGCGCGCATGATCACTCATCCCGACACCGTCGACGTCATCGTCGCGTCGAATCTTTTCGGCGATATCCTCACCGACCTCGGCGCGGCGATCTCCGGCAGCCTCGGCGTCGCGCCGGGAGCGAACATCAATCCCGAGCGGCGCCATCCGTCGATGTTCGAGCCGATCCACGGTTCCGCCCCGGACATCGCGGGCAAAGGCATCGCCAATCCAATCGGAGCCATCTGGGCCGGTGCGTTGATGCTCGACCATCTCGGCCAACGCGAGCTCCACGACCGCCTTCTTGGGGCGATCGAGCGGGTCGTCGCCGGCGGAAAAATCAGGACGCCGGATCTCGGCGGCAAGGCGACGACCGAGCAGATGACGAAGGCCATAACGGAAGAAATCTGAAAATGCACGAATGCACAAATGGCACGGTTCAAGGCATTCCTGGCGTTCTCTAGCCTTCATTTAGCATTCATTCGTGCATTTGTGCATCCGTGCATTCGTGCATTTCGATGATTCTCAACGACGCACACTGCCATTTCTTTTCCCCCAAGTTTTTCGAGTCGATCGGACGCGGGCTGCCTGGCCCGCCAGAGATCGCCCCGGCGCGGGCCGCCGAGCGCGCGATTGGCGAGCTCGGGTGGGAGGCGCCGGCGTCGCCGACACAGCTCGCAGATCGCTGGGCCGCCGAGCTCGATCGCCACGGCGTCTCGCGTGCGGCGTTGATTGCGAGCGTCCCCGGCGACACCGAGTCGGTCGCGGAAGCGATTCGCCGCCATCCGCAGCGGTTTGTCGGCTTCTTCATGGTCGATCCGACACAGGCGGACGCCGAAGTCGCCGCCACGGAGGCGATCGACCGGGACGGCCTGCGTACGATGTGC
Organism: Acidobacteriota bacterium; assembly: GCA_003222555.1. Lineage (GTDB taxonomy): Bacteria > Acidobacteriota > Vicinamibacteria > Vicinamibacterales > CAVVIG01 > JAHFUJ01. The sequence continues at coordinate 4,119 of QHWL01000012.1, forward strand.
CTGTTTCCGGCGATGCAGCGCTACCCAATTCACGATGCTCGCGCGCGGCGACTCGTCGAAGTGGCAGCCGCGCGGCCTGGCACGGCCGTGTTCGTTCACTGCGGCGTTCTCTCGGTCGGCGTGCGCAAGAAGTTGGGGCTGTCGAGCCCCTTCGACGTTCGGTTCGGAAACCCGCTCGATCTTCACGCCCTCGCGTCGAGCTATCCGTCGCTGCCGATCATCGTGCCGCACTTCGGTGCTGGCCTTCTCCGCGAGGCGTTGATGGTCGCCGATCTGTGTTCGAACGTTCTGTTCGATACCTCGAGCTCCAACAGCTGGATCAAGTACACGCCGGGGCTCACGCTCCCAGCGGTCTTCAGGCAGGCACTTGCCGTACTCGGTCCCGATCGATTGCTGTTCGGCACCGACTCATCGTTCTTTCCTCGCGGGTGGGTGAAGGACGTGCACCAACAGCAGTCGGCCGCGCTCGACGAGATCGGCGTGGGCGCTGACGTGAAGGCGAAGATCTTCGGCGGGAACTTCGATCGGGTGTTTCCGGTTTGAACAAATACGACGTTTGAACGCAGAGCTCGCAGAGCACGCTGAGAAATGCATGGGCATTTCTTTCTCCGCGGCCTCCGCGGTCTCTGCGTTGAACGTTCGTGCCCTTCGCGATCCTACTGACGATCCAGAGAGCCGGCGCGGTCGTGGAGCAGCCATACGCAGACGAGACTCACCAGCGCGGTGACCGCGATATATGCGGCGACGGCCATCGACGTTTTGTAGGTCCTGAACAGGAAGAGTGCGACGATCGGCGCCGGACCGCCGGCGGTGATGGACGCCAGCTGGTAGCCGAGCGACGCCCCGCTGTATCGCAGCGTTCCAGGGAAGCTTTCGGAGATGAATGCGGCTTGCGGGCCGTACTGCAGGTCGTGCAGCGGCAGCGCGAGGAGGATCGCCAGAGCCGCCAGCGCCACTCTGCCGCTGTCCAGCATCCCGAAGTACAGGAACGGGAAAATCATCATCACCACGCAGCCGATCGCGGTGATTTTCCGGCGCCCGATGATGTCTGAGAGGTGACCGAACCAGGGGATGGTCGCCAGCGAGATTGTGGCCTGAAGCATCACCAGGTTCAGGAGGAAGCCACGGCTCAGACCCAGAACCTGAGTGCCGTAGGTGAGAATGTAGGTCGTGAAGATGTAGAAGGGCGTCTGCTGTCCGGTGCGCAGCAACGCGGTGAGGATCACTTCGCGCCAGTTCCGGCGGAGAACCTCCGTCACAGGTGCCTTCTCGACCTTGCCCTGGGCCTTCAAGCGGGCGAACACCGGCGTCTCGAGAATGCCGATCCGGATGTACAAGCCGATGAAGACGAGCACAAAACTGATCAGGAACGGAACCCGCCAGCCCCACGAAAGAAATTGTTCTTCCGACGTCGTGTAGGTCACGATTGACACCGCGCCGTTGGCGAGCATCAGGCCGGCCGGCGCTCCAAACTGCGCCCAGCTCGTCGTGAAGCCGCGCCGCTTCGGATTCGTCCACTCGCCGGCGAGCAGCACCGAGCCGCCCCACTCGCCCCCCACGCCGACGCCCTGCATGATGCGCCCCACCACGAGCAGCACGGCGCCCCAGATCCCAATGCGGTCGTAGCCGGGCACCAAACCGATCCCCATGGTAGCGACGCCCATCAGGACCAGCGTGGCGATGAGCGTGGCCTTTCGGCCGATCCGATCGCCGTAATGGCCGAAGATTGCCGCTCCGAACGGACGGGCCACGAACCCGACGAAGTACGTGGAAAACGCCAGGAGTGTTCCCGTGAAGCGGTCCGATTCCGGGAAGAAGATTTTCGGGAAGACGAGCGCGGCGGCCACGCCGTAGAGGAAGAAATCGTACCATTCGATCGTCGTCCCGACCGCGGAGGCGACGACCGCACGGATCATCATCCGCCGCTCGGCGGCGGACCGAAGCGGGTCTGCGCTATCGACAGTCACGGGTATGGCCATAACACACACGCCGGCCCGGCTCGGGACGAGCAGCAGCATGCAGACGAAAGATCGGCGCTGGGGTCAGCGGCCCGCGGAGGCGGTTCCCCGTTGCCTGTCCGGATGCAGGATCAACTTCTGCACCCGCCAGTTGTTCATATCGGCGACGTAGAGTTCGTTTTCCGATGGGCACGCGAGGCCGTGAATCCAGTTGAACTGGCCCAGCTCGTGGCCCGACTCGCCCAGCATCGCCAGAATCTTCCCGTCGAGCGTGAGCTTATAGACGCGGCCGGGCTCGGAGTCGGCGGTATAGAGGTACTGCGTCGGAGTGTTCGTGATGCAGAGGACCCACGGCGCCGTCTCGTCCGGTGGATTCATCGGCATGTTGCCAAGCACCGGGTGACGGGTTTTGTCGTACGCCGCGTTGAGAAAGATGAAGCGCAGGAACTTGCCGTCGCGATCGAACACCTGGATGCGGCGGTTGCCCCGGTCGGCCACGTACACGTTGTTCTGGCGATCGATGGCGATGTTGTGTGGCGTGCTGAACTGCCCCGGGTTTTCGTTCGCGTGCTGACCGCCGGTTCCACGCGACCCCCACGATTTGATCCAGTTCCCGTGCTTGTCGAACTTGGCCACACGCGAGTT
>QHWL01000013.1 GCA_003222555.1 Acidobacteriota bacterium
GTCATGTTCGGCCCTTTTTCGGTGGACGCCTCGGCGTATCGCCGGCGTCAGAGACCGATTCATATTACGAGCCGAGCCTTAGCGCCATACCTGAATGGGCTTGGTGGGGGACGGGAGCCCTTGTAATTTGAGGATTTGAGGATGTAAGGATTTTAGGATTTTGAGATCAAATCCTTAGTTCCTCACATCCTCAAATCCTTAAATTTTAGGTGGGGGTCGACTCAAGCGACAGACGACTTGAGGTTGGTAGTGTCAGAGGGCCCGGCCCAATCATGGGCCAGCAGCGTGCGAGTTTCGGCCAGCAATTCGGACATGCCCAGGGGCTTGAACCTGAGCAGCGCCCGAAGATCGCACAGCTCGGCCCGCATTTCCTCGTTCACGGATGCCCCCGTCAACACCATCACTGGCGTATGGCGGTGCGCCTCCAGCGCCCGCAGTCGATAGAGGAATCCAACACCGTTTATGAACGGCATCCGAATATCCAGAATGATCGCGTCAGGACACTCAATCTGCGCGAGGCGGAGGCCGTCTTCGGCCGTGTACGCCGTGAGGGCCGCATAGCCCACGCTCTTGAGCACCTGCGCAAACCCCTGGGCCAGGTTGACGTTGTCGTCGACGATGAGGATTGTGATGCTCTGAGGCATGTCGGTTCTCTCCCGCCATCGCGCGATCAACGCGCTGACGGACCGCCCCTGCCGACCTTCTTGTTTGTGGCGGCAGGAGTGTCTGCCTTGTGGACCGGAAACGCGAGGGTGGAAGCCGCAACCGCCATTCGAGAGACGGGCGCCGTGGCGCCCTCCCATGTGGCCCGGCGGGCCCTGATCCAGCTGGCAGTAGTATAAGCCGCCGCTCGCAGGAGGGTGGCGCGATCTTGCATGCAGCCGCCGCCTGCAAGACGCAGTCCTGGGCTTCGCCGCGCCTTAGGGTCCCCAGAAAGCTCGCTGGAGCGTCCCGAGGTTCAGACAGAATTGGAATCGCCCTTACGAAACCGTACGGCGAGAATGCTGCTGGGCGTATCGCAAGGGCGTGCAACCGACGGTCACGGTGGCGTTCTGCTTGCAGTCGGCAAATGAGCGGCTTTCACGCGCCGACTCCACCGAAATGATCAATGCCGCCTTTGCACAAGCCGATACCGGTGAGTCGTTGACCGCCATCAGGCGCGATCTCTCCGAAACCAGTCGCGAGCTCGAGAATCTTCGCGCCGCGCTCGACACCAAGCTGGCCACGCTGGAAGCGGCGCTTGCGAGTTCCGAGCCAAGTGACTCGCTCGAAACTCTGGTGATCGACCTTGCGCGCATCGCGACGATGGAAGCCGAAGCCGCTGCGGTGCGTGCCTGCCTCGAAGTCCAGCTCGTCGCACAGGAAGAGGTGGAGGCGGTTCGCGCCGATGCCGAGCAATCAGTCGAGACAGAGCGGGCGACTGCTGCTGCCGTGCGCGGGCAGTATGAGGATCTAGAGGCCACACTTCAAGCCGAACGCGAAACCACCGAGCTGCTCCGCCGCGAGCTCGAGGAACAACAAGGAGCACTCGAAGGGGAGCGTGAAGCGGGCAGCGCGCTGGAGGCCACGCTTCAGGCCGAACGCGACACCGCGGCGCTGCTCCGCCTCGAACTCGAGGAACAACAGGGGCTGCTCGAAGGGGGGCGCGTCGCGAGCGACGCGCTCGAGGCGACGCTTCAGGCCGAACGCGACACCGTGGCGCTGCTCCGCACCGAAGTCGAGGAGCATCAGGGTGCGCTCGAGGTGGAGCGCGCAGCGATCACCGCGCTCAGGCAGACTCTCGACGAGGCCGAGCAGCGGATCTCCACCGTTGAAACCGCCAAGGAAGTCGCGGTCAGCGGCATTCGCGAGAAGCTCACGAACAAGGTCGAGCTGCAGCGCGCAGAAATAGAGGAGCTCGAACGCGTGTTGGAGAAGCTCGTGTCCGACCTCGGGGCCGCACGCGACGCGGCCGACAAAGCACTCGCCGATTCCGAGGCCGCGCAGTCGTGCCTCGAAGCCGCGGAACGCCAGACCGCCCAAACCGAGCTCGAGCGTCAAGAAGCACTCGCGGGCGCCGAGGCAGCCGTTCGCGAGCGCGACGAGCTTTCCGTTCAATTGCAAACCGCACGCGAGGACGCCGAGCTCGAGCGTCAAGAAGCACTCGCGGGCGTCGAGGCGGCCGTTCGCGAGCGCGACGAGCTCTCCGTCCAATTGCAAACCGCGCGCGAGGGCGCCGACAAACAGCTGGCCGATCTCCAGGCTGCACAGCTGTGCCTCGAAGCCGCCGAACGCCAGACGGCGCAAACCGAGCTCGAGCGTCAAGAAGCACTTGCGGGCGCCGAGGCAGCCGTTCGCGAGCGCGACGAGCTCTCCGCGCAATTGCAGGCCGCGCGCGAGGACGCCGACAGACAACTGGCCGACTTCCAAGCCGCGCAGTCGGGCCTCGAAAGCGCCGAACAGCAAACGGCGCAAACCGAAGTCGAGCGTCAAGAGGCGCTCGCGCGCGCCGCGGCGGCGCTTCAAGAACGCGATGCGCTCTCCGCCCGATTGCAAGCCGTGCGCGAGGACGCCGACCAGCGATCGGCCGATCTCGAAGCCGCGCAGCGAGGTCTCGAAGTCGCCCAACGCCAAACGGCCGAAGCCGAACAGGAATGGCAAGAGGCCGACACGCGTGCGGAGGCGGCGGTCCGCGAGCGCGCCGCGCTCGCCGAGGAGCTGGAAGCTGCGCGTGAAGCCGCCGGCGTGGCCTCTGAGATGCTGGAGCGAAGCACGACGGTCGACGCGGAACGCGCCGAGATGGCGCGGGTGCTGGCGGAGACTCAGGGTTACCTTGAAGCGACGCTCCGCGATCGCGACGCCGTCACAGCCGAATCGGAAGCCGCATGCAATGCGGCAAGGGCCGCTATCAGCGAGGCCGAGGCGCGCTACCAGGATCTGCGCGATTCCTCGGAGCGGCGGATTCGCGACCTACAGCTCGAATTGCTCGAAGGTGCGCCACATACCGTCAGTCCGACGGACCACGACGTCACACCTCTGGGCGACGATCCGTCGCGCGCCGGCACCATCGGGGCGTCAACAGCCGCCGTGGCGTCGAGTTTCAATACGCCGGAACGCCAGGCGAGCCGCCATGTGCTCACCGACGAGGTTCAAGTTCAGATCGACGGCGCGCCGGCAATCCTCGTGGACTTGTCGGCCAACGGCGCGCAAATTCTGTCGCCAACGGCCTTGAAGCCCAATCGCATCGTGAAGCTGCTGATCCCCTTCGACCGGAACCCAATTCTGTGCAAGGGGAAAATCGTCTGGGCGCGCCTCGAGCCGCCGTCGGCCGGGCGGCCGCTCAAATATCGCGGCGGTATCTTCTTCACCGCGGTGGACGAGCTCGGGGTCGAAGCGTTCCTAAGGAAGCGCGGCGTCGGTCCCCCCAGACGTCCGATCCTGGTAAAAAGCCGATCGAAATCCGAGTCCGCCAATTCCAAAACATCGGCGTCCTAGTGCGGGACGTCCGAGTGACGTCCTTAGCGTTTTCTTCTCCGCGGTCTCGGCGGTCAACGGTTTCTTCAGAGGCTCTTCAGCCCTGAAAGCGCCCTCTCAGCCTCTCATTGGCCCCCGGCTCCCGCGGCCGCCGGGCGACTCTGCACCCACCCAACCGTGTCGAAGCGGATTAGGAGCGCCCTGAATCCCTTGAGGTCCGTGAAGTGGTGGGGCACGTCCGGCGGAACATAAAGAATGTCACCTGGCTTCACGGGCCGTTGAACCCCGTTGCGAATCGACTTGGTACCGCTGTCGATCGTGCCGTCTGTCCTCGCTACCGCTGTTCCGGCAGTCACGATCCAGAGATCGGCGGTGCCCTCATGAGTCGCAGGAGCGTCGTTGTCCAACACGATCCGGACGTTGGCGCTGATGTTCGCTGGTCCGTTGTACAGTCGGGAGTTGATGCGTCTGTTGGCCTCGTTGTCCTTCCATCTCGCCTGGATGTCCTCGTTGGTCCAAAAAGCAGTCTTGTCGGTCGGCAGGTCCGGCACCGGCGGCTGCGCAGCCGCTGCTCCTCTCCCTCGTTGACCCGCTGGTTCGGCCGTCGCCGGCCCTCGTTGGCCCGCTGCCTGAGTCGGCACCAATCCGATCGTGTCGAACCGGATCAGAAGCGCCCTGAATCCCTTGAGGTCCGTGAAGTGGTGGGGCACGCCCGGCGGAACATAAAGAATGTCTCCCGGCTTCACGGGCCGTTGAACCCCGTTGCGAATCGACTTGGTGCCGCTGTCGATCGCGCCGTCTGTCCTGGCTACCGCTGTTCCGGCAGTCACGATCCAGAGGTCGGCGGTCGTGTCGTGCGTCGCAGCGGGATCGTTGTCTCCCACGATCCTGACGTTGGCGCTGATGTTCGTTGGTCCGTTGAACAGCCGGGAGTTATTGCGTTTCTTGGCCTCGTTTTCCTGCCACCTCGCCTGGATGTCTTCGTTCGTCCAGAACGCGGTCTTGCCAATCGGCGCGTCCGGCACCGCTTGTGCCGCACCTCTTCCGCCCCCTTGCCGACCGTGCGCCACCGCTCCGCCCACACCGAACAAGCCGATCACTCCGATCACAACCATCGTGCTGTTGCGCATCTCTTCCTCCTGAGCAAGCAGTTTGGCAGGGCGTCAAATGACGCCGGCGTGCAAAGCCAGCCCCCTACGCGCTGGAACCGACGCCATTCATCTTGGGGGGCTAGCAGAGTTTCCCTCCCCACGGCGTGGTGGGTCAAGTCTCGACGAGCGCTGGCGCCTCAGACGCCTTCAGGGCCAGGGATGAGGGCGCCCCCGGCGGCGAGTCCGCGCCTGATGACGTCGTCAACCCCGTCGCCCAGATCGGGCGGCATGAATCCGATGTCCATTAGGTTTGTCGTGAGTTCTGCGGCGAGGTCGAGCGCCGATACCGAGGCGCCCGGCGGAAGCGCTCCTTCGTCCTCCAGGCGGCTGATTGTCGCAAGCAGACGGAGCAGCGCCCTGGCGAAGAGGTTCGACTTATTGGCGTTGATCGCGTCGCGCATCGCGTCGTACGACCGTTCGAGCGAACGGACTTGCGCGCGCGAAAGAGCGGCGTCGGCGACGAGCTGATCGACGCCGGCGCGGAATTCCCGGAGCTCACCGAGCGCCGCCTTCTTCATGCGCTCTCCGGGTGTCGTCGCAGCCGCCGCCAACGAGGAGGGGACCGTCGCGATGAGGAAGCAGGTCAGGGCTCCGACGACGGTCAAGAATCTCCGCACCGGACCCTCCGTTTCAAAACGTCGTGGAGCCCGACAATCCCGCCGTCGACTATGGCACAAAACGAGCTCGGCGCCTATGAGAGCCCTTCAGACCTGAAGGCCTCCGCGAATCCGCGCTCTGCGCAAAATGCGGCGCCATGACCGCCGCACATAAAAAAGACGATAATCTGCCCCGCGCCCTTGGGGGAGCGCAGAATCACGCAACTCAACCGAATCGCCCACCGCCGGCCACCGCCTTGGCAGTTGACAACGGTCTACCGCCGGTTTACTGTTCTTTTTTCCTCGTATTTCTGGTCTAAACCCTGATACCGTGGTCCAGCAAAGGTTAGGTCGATAACAACCAAGTGCCGAATTTGCGGATGATGCGTCGGCAACCCTCCCAAGGAGGCCACATGAGCAGAAGAACGTTGTACTTGCGAGTCGCGGTGGTGGCGGTCGCCGTGTTCGTGGCTGCTTCGCTGACTGGCCTGCGTGCAGGTCAGGTCGCAAACGGAGCAGTGTCCATCGACAATGACGACGTCGGCGGCGTGGTCACTGGACCGCGCGGCCCCGAGGCGGGCGTCTGGGTGATCGCGGAAACCAGGGAGCTGCCCACACGCTTGATCAAAGTCGTGGTCACCGACGATCAGGGCCGATACCTGATCCCCGACCTTCCGAAGGCAAACTACGACGTGTGGGTTCGCGGCTACGGGCTCGTCGACTCGGCGAAAGTCAAGACGGCGCCGGGCAAGATTCTCAATCTGACGGCGGTTGCGGCGCCGAACCCGAAGGCGGCGGCGAACTACTACCCTGCGCTGTATTGGTTCTCGCTGCTTCAGGTGCCGCCCAAGAGTGACTTCCCCGGCACGGGGCCAGCGCCCAGGGGCAACGGGATTTCGCCGACGATGAAGAGCCAGGGCGAGTGGATTCGCAACGTCGTGAACACCGACGGCTGCACGGGCTGTCATCAGCTGGGCAACAAGGCGACGCGCGAAATTCCCAAGGCCCTCGGCACGTTCGAGACGTCTGAAGCGGCTTGGGATCGGCGGATTCAGTCGGGACAGGCTGGCGCCGGGATGAACACCCGGTTTACCCAGGTTGGCCGGCAGCGCGCGCTGTCGATGTTCGCCGACTGGACCGATCGGATTGCCGCTGGCGAGCTGCCGGCGGTGACGCCGCCCCGGCCGCAGGGCAAGGAGCGGAACGTCGTCGTGACGTTGTGGGACTGGGCCGATCCGAAGGCCTATGGCCATGATGAGATCGTGACGGACAAGCGCAATCCGACAGTCAATGCAAACGGGCCCATTTACGGAGCTCTGGAGGCGAGCGCAGAGTACATGCCGGTCATCGACCCGATCCGCAACACGGCGACTCAAGTGAAGCTGCAGGTTCGCGATCCGAAGACGCCGAGCGAAGCCGACACGCCGCCGGCGCAGCCGTCGCCGTACTGGGGCGACGAAGTGATCTGGACCAGTCAGTCCAACGCCCACAGCTTCGCGATGGATAAACAGGCGCGCGTGTGGATTGCGGCGCGGGTCCGTCCGAACGAGACTTCGGCCTTCTGCAGACAGGGTTCAAGTCATCCGTC
>QHWL01000014.1:0-5076 GCA_003222555.1 Acidobacteriota bacterium
AAACCCGCGCGCACTCGCCGCGCAGGGACCCAACCTCCGGCATCTATTATAGCGCTATAGCGCTAGGCCCAGGTCGGCTCTGGCCGGCGACCGTGTTGATGACGGCGGAGGACAATCTACATCATCATTCGTAAATCGCCAGCCATACGATCTCACGAAAGTGGCGCTTTTTCCGGCCTCAGCCGTGGCACATGCCTTGCTCTTTTATTTTGGGCGTCGCTCCACAATGGCTGAGTGTGCTCGAGGTGAATGGACTATAGTGGAAGTGATCCAAGCGATGAACGTTCGTCTTGCCGTCTTCCTGCTTGCGTTTGCCGCGACGCTGACACCTTTGCCGTCGTTCGCCACATCGCGCGACGAGGCGAAATCACAGGTCGAATTCGGCATCGGCGTGGCCGAGCGCGGCCTCTGGCGCGAGGCGATCTACCGGTGGGAAAAAGCGGTCGAGCTCGATCCGTCCTATCCTGCCGCCTTCAACGACCTGGCAATCGGGTACGAGCACGAAGGGCAGTTCGACAAGGCACGGAAAGCGTACGAGAAGGCGCTGGAGCTCGATCCGAACAACTCCCAGATTCGTCAGAACTACGAGCTTTTCAAGGAAATCAATGACCGGACGAGTCCAGGGAAAGACAAGTCGTAGCCTCGCGCTCGCCCTGCTGGCGGCCGCTTGCGCGGCCATCACGCTGGCGTGCGGCACGGACTATTTCGAAATCCCGATCGAAACGCCCATTCAGCCTAAGCTCGACGTCTCGGCGTTTCAGCGCGTGCTGGTCGCCGGCTTTGTGGCTGGCGGAACCGAGGACGTGGACGCGAACCAAGAAACGGTCCGGCTGCTGCGCAGCCAGCTGCGGACCAAGTCGTCGCTCAAGGTGATCGACGCCGACATCATGTCGCTCGTCGAAATCGCGCAGGATCAGAACAAAGCCGCCAACACTCCCGGCGGCCCTGACCCTGACGAGGCAACGACGGGCCATGATAGCGCGACCGCGTCAGGTGCCACGGCCAGCAGCACCGCGGATCGCGGCACCCAGCCGATGCCGCTGCCTCAGCGCATCAAGGAAGAGAAGGATCTCGAACCTTATATCAGAACCCGCTCATCGTCACGGGCACTGTTCTGTTCACGCCGAGAACGGCTTCAGGGTTCGTGCAGCGCGAACAGGAAGTGTACGACGGATTCGGCCGCCGCCGCGTGGTGCCTGTCCGCACGTACATGGAGCGCAAGGGTTTCATCCTGCGGCCGAAGTTCGTGTTCATTGACGGACGGACGGGAGCCACGATCTACTCGGAGTCACGCCGCGAAGAAATTTTGTACAACGCACAGCAGGACACGCCGGCATTGTCCTCGTACTTCGAGTTGATGGACCGCATCGTGCCCGATTTCCTCGGCACGCTCAGCAACCAGAAAATCCGCGGGACGAGGGTTTTGCTGAAATAACCGGACCGTGCGCGTTCCCGTCGGACTCCGACATTCTTTTCTGCCCCCCCGCACCCCTTGCGCTGCACCCCGGCGTAGCCATCGGTCGTTTTGCATCCCGCTTGCGGAGACGAAAGCGGCGTAGAATGTTGCGATGGCCGTCACGCGGGACCACGACGAAGAGCGCGCCGCCCGCATCGACCAGATCCTCGAAGAATTGCGCCTCAATACCGAAGACCTGCACGAACTCGCGAGGCAAGCCGTGGATCGTGCTCGCGGGACCGTCCGTGCCGTCCAAAGCACAGTCGGGAAGGTGCGAGTGGAACAAGCCGCCCGCAAAGCCAGCACAGGTCGGATTTCACGCTCGGCCACTGCGCGGCGGAAGCGGAAGTGAACGTGACAAGCGGGACTGCCTGGAGGTGAAATCGTGAAATCGAGAAGCGAATCGGCGATGGCCAGAACACCACCCGTGGTTCATAACTGTTTGCAAGACAGCGACTTCGGCTATACACTATCCCTTTTGCACGGGTGCAGACTATGTACGCCATCATTCAGACGAGCGGCCGTCAGGTGAAGGTCACGCCGGGCGGGTTCGTCAGGCTCGACGGGACGGCGGGCGAACCTGGCGCGGAACTGGCGCTCGGACAGGTCTTGCTCGTCGAAACGGACGGCGGCGAAGTCGTCGCGGGAGCCCCCTTCGTGGCGAACGCGAAGGTCGTCGCGGTCGTCGACGGCGAAGCGCGCGGACCGAAGATTCGGGTGTTCAAGAAGAAACGCCGCAAGGGGATGCGTCGAACCAAGGGGCATCGCGCAACTTATACACGCGTGCGGATCAAGGAAATTCTTCTCTAGGAATTCGCAGCAATGGCTCATAAAAAAGGACAGGGCAGTTCACGCAACGGCCGCGATTCCAATTCCCAACGGCTCGGCGTAAAGGCGCACGACGGGAATGTCGTCACCGGCGGCACCATCATCGTCCGCCAGCGCGGACGCCGATTCCGCCCGGGCTTGAACGCGGGGCTCGGCAAGGACGACACGATCTTCGCCAAAGTCGACGGGCGCGTGAAGTTCGAGGATCACGGCACGCGTGGACGCGTCATCAGCATTCTTCCACTGCAGTAGGGTGAATCATCTGGTCATTGGGTAATTGGGAGACTCATTCGATCCATTTACCAGATTTCCAAGTTACCAAATCACCAAGTTTCCTATGTTCGTCGACGAGGTCGACATTCACGTCGCCGCGGGCGACGGCGGCCGCGGGTGCCTGGCGTTCCGGCGCGAGAAGTTCGTGCCGCGCGGCGGGCCGAGCGGCGGCGACGGCGGCCACGGCGGATCGGTCTTCATCGTCGCGAGCCCGCATACCAACACGCTCATCAACTTCCGTTTCCATCCGGAGTTCACCGCCAAGCGTGGCGATCACGGGCAAGGCTCGAACCGCACGGGACACACTGGCGCCGATCTCGAGCTGGCGGTACCGATCGGGACGCTCGTGTACGAGAAGACTGGCGATCCCCGCGAGCCGTACCGGCTCCTTGCGGACCTCGCCGAAGAAGGTCAGCGCGTGCTCGTCGCGCACGGCGGACGCGGGGGCATGGGCAACGCCCGATTCGCCACATCGACCAATCGCGCGCCTCGGAAGGTCCAACCAGGCGAGCCCGGCGAGATCAAAGACCTTCGGCTCGAATTGAAGCTGCTCGCCGACGTCGGTCTGGTCGGCTTCCCCAATGCCGGCAAGTCGACGCTCATCTCCCGCATCTCCGCCGCACGTCCCAAGATCGCCGATTATCCGTTCACCACGCTTACGCCGAATCTGGGCGTCGTGCAGTTGAGCGGCGACCGCAGCTTCGCCGTCGCCGACGTGCCCGGGCTCATCGAAGGCGCGCACCGCGGGCAGGGGCTCGGCCACCGGTTTCTGCGCCATCTGGAACGCACGAAAGTGCTCGTGCATCTGGTTGATGTCTCCAGCGCGAGCGGCCGCGATCCCGTCGAGGATCTCGACACGGTCCGGCGCGAGCTGGAGCTCTTTCAGCCATCGCTCGCCGCCAAGCCGCAGATCGTCGCGGCGAACAAGATGGACGCCGTCGATGACCAGTCGCGGGTCACCGCGCTGGCGCGCCGCGCGTCGGCGCTGAATCTTCCCTTCTTCCGCATTTCAGGCGTGACCGGCGCCGGCCTTCCGACGCTCCTCGAAGTGATGTGGCAGCACGTCGCCGCGGAGCGTGAATCGACGGCCCCGCTCAAGACCGCCAGCAGTCCCGCGAACCGTTAGATGATGCGGCGCATCGGCATTCTTGGCGGCACCTTCGATCCCATCCATTGGGGACATCTCGAGGCCGGCCTCGCCGCTGAAACCGCCCTCGATCTCACACAGATGCTCGTGATCACGGCCAGCGTTCCGCCGCATCGCCCGCAGCCGGTGACGTCGAGCTATCATCGGTTCGCGATGGTGGCGATGGCCGTGGCGGGACGCGCCGGCTGGCGTGCGACGGACCTCGAACTGCGCGACGACGCCAGGTCGTATACATCGCGGACGCTGCAGAAATTCCACGAGCGCGGCTACGGTCCATCCGAGTTGTTTTTCGTCATCGGGTCCGATGCCTTCGCCGACATCGCCAGCTGGAAAGATTACCCATCGATTGCGGGCGCCTCGCATTTCGTGGTGGTTGCACGCCCGGGGTTCCCGACGCGCGACCTCCCGCACCGGCTGCCGGAGCTTGCGAAGCGGATGGCCAGGCCGCCGCTCGAACCGGCCGCGCTCGACGAGCCGCTCATTTTATTGCTCGATGCGCCCACTGCCAACGTGTCATCGACTGCTATCCGCGACCGCTGCGCCCGCGGAGAGTCAATTGCCGGGCTCGTGCCCGATGGCGTGCGGCAACACATTGAGCAACACGGACTTTATGCGTCGATGCCGCCTCGCCGGCGTGCGAGCGACGCACGGCGGGGCACGGCGGCAGGCGGGTTGCATGGCCAAGACTGAAAAGCACCGGAAGCTCGAACGCTTCCCGAAGCAGCTCGATGCGGCGATCCGCGCCGCCTTTGACAAGAAGGGCGTCGATCTCGTCGTATTGGATTTGCGGAAGGCCGCGGGGTTCACCGATTATTTTCTGATTTGCTCGGGCAACAACCCGCGCCAGATTCGCGCGATTGCCGACGCGGTAATGCACACGCTGGCCGTTGACGGCGGGGCGCCACCCCACCTCGAAGGCTACGATCGATCGGAATGGGTTCTGCTCGACTACTTCGATTTCATCGTGCACATCTTTGCGCCCGACACGCGTCTGTTCTACGACCTCGAACGCCTGTGGGGCAACGCCGAGCGCATCGACGTTGACGAACGCCCGCGGCCGGCGCGGGGATAGCCGGGTCTTCAACACGCCGACGCCATCATGAAAGAACGCTTCATCGCGCACAGCCGCGCGATGCGCGACCTGGTCGAGCAGGTGCGCCGGTTCGCCCAGACGGACTCGAACGTCCTCATAGCCGGCGAAACCGGCACCGGCAAAAACGCCATCGCGCGCGAGCTCCACGCGCGCGGTCCTCGCGCGAAACTCCCGTTCGTCACGATCGATTGCGCGAGCCTCTCGTCCTCGCTGATTGACTCGGAGCTGTTCGGCCACGAGCGCGGCGCGTTCACCGACGCCGTCACCGCGCGCGCTGGA
>QHWL01000014.1:5191-6288 GCA_003222555.1 Acidobacteriota bacterium
CGGCGGCCACACGTCATTTTCCGTCGGCGCGCGCGTCGTCGCATCCAGCCACGCTGAAATCGAAGACGCGGTGCGCGGCGGTACCTTCCGCCACGATCTGTTTCACCGTCTGCGCGTGCTGCCGCTGCGAGTCCTGCCGCTACGCGAGCGGCCCGACGATGTGCTGCCGTTGGCGAAGTACTTCATCTCGCGCCTGGCCGCGTCACGGCGACAGAGCGTGCCGTCGATCACACGGGATGCGGCAGCCGCGTTGCGCGACTACGCGTGGCCCGGCAACGTTCGCGAGCTGCGGCACGTCGTCGAGCGCGCGTTCGAGACGGCCGGCGGCCGCGCAATCGCGCTCGACGATCTTCCGACCGACATCCTCGAGGCGCCCGCTCTGACACCCGACGCTGTCCTGGCGCGCCGGCCCACGCTCGACGACGTCGAACGGCGCTACATCACCGCCACGCTCCGGCACGCGCGGAAAAGCGCAAGAGGTATGGGCTCGACTGACGCCGCTTTCACGAGCCCGTCGTGGCGCAAGCCTTGAGAGTCTGTGAACAAATCACGTTCAACGCAGAGGCCGCCGAGGCCGCAGAGAAGAAATGCTTAGGGATTTCTCCGCGTGCTCTGCGAGCTCTG
The DNA here is from genome assembly GCA_003222555.1 of Acidobacteriota bacterium. Classification (GTDB taxonomy): domain Bacteria; phylum Acidobacteriota; class Vicinamibacteria; order Vicinamibacterales; family CAVVIG01; genus JAHFUJ01. The sequence continues at coordinate 5,816 of QHWL01000014.1, forward strand.
CGTTCAAACGTCGTATTTTTTCACAGGCTCTTGACGCCTGCCAACGCGGGGAACCCCGGCAGTCTGCTGAAGCTTCAGTGAAGGCGGAAGCCCCGCGTCACGAGTCTCGACTGACGACTCTCCTCGATGGCGTGCTGTCGGTCGTCCTCGCGCCGGCGTGTGCGGCGTGCGGAGAACCGCTCGAACATCCGACGCGCGGCCCGGTCTGCTTCGTGTGCTGGCACTCCATCCTTCCGCTCACGCCTCCCCTGTGCGATTCATGCGGAGATCCGTTGCCGTCCTGGCGCGTCATCAGCGTTCCGCTCGCGCGATGCCCTCGTTGCCGCAGGACGCGGCCGGCCGTGGATCGCGGCCGTGCAATCGGCAGCTATGAAGGAGCGTTACGGGCGATAGTGCACGCGCTGAAATACGAGGGACGGCGGTCGCTCGCGAGGCCGCTGGCCGACCTGATGAGGGAACGCGGGGCTGACGTG